>CAZHEW010000037.1:12034-15024 GCA_964531815.1 uncultured Verrucomicrobiota bacterium | reverse complement strand
TGGCGGCGGGCCTGTGCTGGGGGCTCGCGCCCGACTGGGCCCGGCGAGCCCACGACTCGCTGGCGCCGTTCCTCTGGGCGGCGCATCCGCCCGAAGGCGCGCTGGCGGCGGCCTTTATCATTGCCGCCGGCGTGCTGATCGTCGCTTGCCCGTGCGCGATGGGACTGGCCACGCCGGCGGCCGTCATGGCCGGCTCGAATGCCGCGGCGCGGCGCGGGATCCTGATCCGCGACGGCGTGGCGTTGGAAAAGGCGGGCCGGGTTACCGCCGTGCTGTTCGATAAGACAGGAACATTGACGACCGGCCAGCCGGAAGTGGTCAGCGTTTGGGAGGCAGGGCCAATCCGAAGACCAAAGGCCGAAACCCGAGACAAGTCCGAAGGGCCGAATTCCGAATACCCAGCCTCTCCCCTGAGCCTGGCTGCGGCCCTTGCCAGTCATTCCTCACATCCCATCAGTCAAGCCATTAAAGCAGGGACAGGTTCTGCCGGGTCCTTGCCAGAACCGGCAAGCGTGCCGGCGCTGACCGGCTGGCAGGAGGTGCGCGGGGCTGGGGTTCAGGCTACGGTCGGGCCTGATCGCCCATCGCCGCTTACCGCCCGGCTCGGCTCGCTGCGCTGGCTGGAGCGGTCCAGAGTGAACCTGGCGCCGGGCCAAGCCTTTCTCGAGGAATGGGCCGCGCAGGGCGCGACGATCGTCGGCTTGGCAACGGGGAGCTCGCTGTGCGCGTTATTCGCAGTGAAGGACGCGGTGAAGCCCGGCGCCCGCGAGGTTGTCCGGCAACTGACGCGGCAAGGGCTGAAGGTTTACCTGGTCACCGGCGACAATGTGCTGACCGCCGGAGGCATCGCCCGGCAGACCGGCATCCCTTCGGAGAATGTCTTTGCCCAGGTCCGCCCCGAGGAGAAAGGGGCGTTCGTGAAGGAGCTTCAGCGGCAAGGCCAGCGGGTGGCATTTGTGGGCGATGGCATCAACGACGCGCCGACGCTGGAGCAGGCTGACCTGGGCATAGCGGTCAGCCGGGCCAGCGACGTCGCGCGCGAGGCGGCGGACATCATCCTGCTCCGGTCGGAAATCGAGGCGGTGCCGGAGAGCCTCGGGCTGGCGCGGGCCGCGCTGCGCACCATCAAGCAGAACCTGTTCTGGGCGTTCTTCTACAACGCCATCGGCGTGCCGCTGGCCGCGCTCGGGTTCCTGAGCCCGGTGCTGTGCGCGGCGGCCATGGGGCTGTCGGACCTGATCGTCATCGGCAATGCCCTGCGGCTGCGCCGGTGGCGGTCGCATTAGCGGCGGGGCGAGCCGCCTGCCGGGTCAGGAGTTGGTGCCAGGCGGCGGGGCTTGCGGGCGCCGCGGCGGCGGGGAAGCGCCCTTTCGTTGCTCGCGCGCGCGCTGATGCTGCTGCTTTATCAGCGCGTCCAGCCGCTTCTGCTGTGCGGGCGCCAACACGGCCCGGAAGCTTTCAATCGTCCGGCGGAATTCCTCCCGGCGCTGCGGCTCCACCGTGTCCATGATCTTCTTCGTGCGGTCCTGGGCTTCCTTGAGAATCCGGTTAATCGGCTCGCGTTGCGCGGGCGTCAGGTCCAGCTCCCGCTCCATGCGCCGCAGGAACTCGAGGCGCATCACGCCGGCGGAGGCGGGCGGCGCGGGACGGACCGCGGCGCCTGCGCGTTGCGGCCGTTGATGGGAGCCTCGTTCGACATGGCGCACCAACAACCCCCCGGTCACCACACCGGCGCCAAAGATGACCATCGTGGCCAGGATGACCTTCCAGTTGTTCACCAGCTCGAGTCGTTGGGTTGATCCTGATCGGCGGCCGCCAGCAGGGTCTGCTCCAGGTCCCGGGACAAGTCGTCGCGCGGGGCGCTGCTCTGCGGCGTCAGCAAGGACCATGTGCCCAGCAGCAGCATGATCGCCACGCACGTCGCGGCGGCCCGCCACAAGGCGCGCGCCCACAAGGTCCAGTCGTCCTCGACGCGCCGGGCGGCAACGAGCGCCATAACGCGCTTTTCAAAAGCGTAAGGCACCTGCCCGCTCGGCGGATTGGCTCGGGCGGTGGCAATCAGTTTGCATTCCATTTCGTCCAGATTCATAGGCTGCAAAAGTTTAGACGCCCCCCGGCGGGGCATGGTTACAGGTATTTTTCTTTAGCTATTTGGCGGAGCCTCCTGCGCATCTCGGCGCGCGCCCGGAAGGCCCGGATCTTGACCACCGGGGCCGTCCATCCGGTCAGTTGCGCAATTTCCTTCACCGACCGCTGCTCGATTTCCAGCAGCGTGATGACCAGCCGGGCGGAAGGCGACAGCCCGTCCAACAGGCGGGCGATGAGCTGGCGGGCGGCGTCGGCGTCCTGGCTGGCTGAATCAGGCTGGCTGACGAACTGGTCCAGCCAATCCGCCTCGGGCTCCGTCAGCTCGGCAAACGGAGTCTCGCGGTTGCGCTGGTGGCTGCGCAGCGAGTCGTAACACGCGCGCACCGCCAGCCGCATCAGCCAGTGCTCGAAGGGCGCATTGCCGCGGAAGCTGTGCAGGTTCGCAAACGCCTTGAGCCAGATGTTCTGCACAATGTCCTCGACCTCGCTCTCGCGGCGCGCGTAGCGCCGGGCCATGCCGAAGAGGCGGGCGGAATACTTCTGGACCAGCGGCTCGAAGCTGGCGGCATCGCCTTTCCGCACTGCCGCAATCAGCTCCGCATCGGTCCGTTCCATGGGTTGCAGTATGCCAACGCCCCGGCGCAAAAGTCAAAAGCCGCGGAACACCGCCCCCGCCCCTTCCGCGCGGCGGACCGGACAACGCAAGCGGACGGGTGTGGCGGGCCGGAACGTCAGCCTCGAACGTCCCGGCCCGCTGGAAACGACGTGAGAGTCTAATTCCCCCCGCACCAGACCCGCTCCTCTGGCCGGGGCACCCCCGTTGCTCCTCCGTTGCTCCTCCGTTCCACCTCCGTTCTACCTCCCACCGCCAATCGGAGGTGGAACGGAGGTGGAACGGAGGA
>CAZHEW010000037.1:0-11934 GCA_964531815.1 uncultured Verrucomicrobiota bacterium | reverse complement strand
TTTTGCCAATCCGCAGACAGCACTGCTTCGGGCTTGCTCTGAGAGGGCGGGGGAGCTAGAAGTGCCTTCACTGAACTATGAGTCTTCGTTGTGGCGCGCGCTCCGCGGCCAGCCTTGCTGTGCTGGCGGTCGCGCTCGTGCTGTTCCGTTCGCCAGCTCCCGTCGCGGCCGCCGGAGACGCCTGGCTTTCTCCTTCCACGCTTGCGGCCACACCGGATGGGCGCACGCTGTTCGTGGGGTGTGTCACGGGCGAGCGCGTGCTGGTGCTCGACCCGGCCACGCGGCGTGTAACCCGGTCGGTGGGCATGCCGGCTCCGGTGACCGGGATGGCGGTTTCGACCGATGGCAAGACCCTGTTCGTCACTTGCGCCGCGCCAGAGAGCCAGGTCTGCGTGGTAAACGCAGCCCGGGGCCGGGTCACAGCCAGATTACGCGCCGGCCACAGCGCGTGCGCCCCGGTGCTTTCACCGGACGGCCAGACGCTGTTTGTGTGCAACCGTTTCAACAACGACGTGAGCGTGTTCGACCTGGCGGCCAGGAAGGAGATTCGCCGCGTTGCAGTCCGGCGTGAGCCGGTGGCGGCTGCCATCACCCGCGATGGCCGGCGGTTGCTTGTGGCCAATCACCTGCACGCCGGCCGCGCTGATGTGGAGCATGTCGGGGCGGTGGTGAGCGTTATTGATACCGCGCAGGGCCGGGTCGTTGATGAGCTGCGGCTGCCCAGCGGGAGCGGCTTGCTTAACGACCTGTGCATTTCGCCCGACGGCAGACACGCGGTGGCAACGCATATCCTGGCGCGGTTTCACCTGCCCACAACGCAGCTCGAACGCGGCTGGATGAACACGAACGCCAAGACCCTCATTGACCTGGACCGCATGGAGGTGGTGAACACCGTGTTGCTCGACACGGTGGACCGTGGCGCGGCCAATCCCTGGGGCGCGGCGTGGAGCGGGGACGGCCGGAAACTGGTCGTGGCGCTGGCCGGCACGCATGAAATCAGCGTGACCGACTTTCCGGCCCTGCTGGAGAAACTGGCCAGGCTGGCGCCGGTTTCTCAGCCGGCGGCCAGCGGCGCCTATCCTGCCAGCGTTTCGCGGGCGTCCTCCGACGTGCCCAACGACCTGTCCACGCTGGTCGGCTTGCGCGAGCGGCGGTCTTTGCCGGCAGGCGACCTGGGCCCGCGCGGCGTGCTGGTGGTCGGCCGGGTGGCCTACACCGCGAATTACTTTTCCGACACGCTCAGCGCGTTTGAACTGGACGGCCCGAATCCGAAGGCAGCGACCCTTGCGCTTGGTCCCAGGCCGCCCATGAACGCCGCGCGCGAGGGAGAACTCCACTTCAATGATGCGCGCCTGTGCTTTCAGGGCTGGCAGAGCTGCGCGAGTTGCCACTCCGAGGATGCGCGGGCGGACGGCTTGAACTGGGACCTGCTGAATGACGGTCTCGGTAATCCGAAGAACAACAAGAGCCTGCTGTGGACATTCGAGACGCCGCCCTCCATGAGCACCGGCGTGCGCGAGAGCGCGGAAGCCGCCGTCCGCGCCGGCCTGACTCACATCCTGTTCACGGTCCAACCGCCGGCAGTGAGCGAAGCGCTGGATGCCTACGTCAAGTCGCTCCGTCCTGTGCCCAGCCCGCATCGGGTCAAGGGCAAGCTCTCGCCGGCGGCCAGGCGCGGGGAGAGAGTCTTCCGCCGCGCGGACACCAGGTGCGCGGAATGCCATTCCGGGCCGCTGTTTACCGATCTCCAGAGTTACGACGTTGGCTCGCTGGGGCGGTTCGACAAGGCCTCCGACACCTTCGACACCCCGGCGCTCATCGAGCTTTGGCGCACGGCGCCCTATCTCCACGACGGCTCTGCCGCGACACTCCGTGATGTGCTAACCACCGCCAACCGGAACGACCGCCACGGCAAGACCTCGCATCTGAGCGCCGACCAAATCAACGATCTGTGTGAGTACCTATTGTCGCTCTAACCCGGACGCGCAATCGGCCACACCCCTGCCAGCCGGGCGACTGCGCCCTTGCGGCAACGGGTTCCCTGGCGCATCCTTTATCTGAATCAGCATGCGCGCTCGACAGCCAGCGGTCCCAATTCTGCTCCTTGTTCCTTTCGTTGCCGCGGCGCTCTCGCCGGGCGCGTTTGCCGACGGCCGCGCCGCATCAACGTGGTCGGAGCGCATCGAGGAAGACTGGCTCCTGGCCGAACAACTCGCCGGGCCGGGCCTGGAGGCCGGACCGGCGACAACCCAGGCCGACGCGGCCGGCGGCTGCGACGGCGTCAGGAACGGCGAGTGGGGTTTTCACACCGACAATACCGCAAACCCGTGGTGGCAGGTGGACCTTGGCAAGACCGAGGCCCTCTGGCGCGTGGTGATCTGGAATCGCCGTGACGCCGCCGAGCGCGCGGCCCGCATCCAGGTGCTGCTGTCCGACGATGGCAGGGAGTTCCGCAAGGTTTATCAGCACGACGGCACGGTGTTTCAGGGCTTCGCCGACAAGAAGCCCCTGGTGGTCAAGCTGAGGAACGAGCGCGCGCGTTATGTCCGGCTCGCCTTGCCGGGCACGAGCTATTTCCATCTCGACGAGGTCGAAGTCTTCGGTAATGCCAGCCCAAAGGCGAACCTCGCCCTGAATCGCCCGGCGGACCAGGTCAGCGTCTCTCAATGGTCGGTTGCCCACAACGCGCGCCCGGTGCAGGTGGACTGGGCCGCGCGCGCCCGGCACGCGCTGGCGGTTTGCGAGCGGCTCGAAGGCGAGCTTGCCTCCGGGCCGGCCACGGAGTTGTCCGCCACCCGCCGGGCTTTGACGCTCAGGCTCGACCGGCTGCCTGCGGGCGAGTCTGCCCGGCCGGTGTTCCTTGAAGCTCGCCGCCTCCAGCGCCAGCTCGCGTTGCGCAATCCGCTGCTGCATGAATTCGACACGCTGCTCTTCACCAAGCGCGTTCCGGGCAGTTTCAACCACATGTCCGACCAGTATTACGGCTGGTGGTCCAAGCCGGGCGGCGGCATCTACCTGTTGCGCGGCTTCACGACGGATGCGCCCGTCGAGCAGTGCCTTACGGCTTCGTTCAAGGAGGCCGGCAGCTTCCTGCGCCCGACGCTTTCCTACGACGGCCGGAAAGTCCTGTTCGCATGGTGCCGCCACTACCCGCACCTGGCGGCAGAGACGAACAAGCTCGACAAAGCCAACGTGCCCGCCGATGCGTTCTACCATTTATTCGAGATGAACCTGGACGGCTCGGGCGCGCGGCAGATCACCCACGGCAAGTATGACGACTTCGATGGCCGCTACCTGCCGGACGGGCGAATCGTTTTCCTCTCGACCCGCCGCGGGCAGGCGTTGCAGGTGGGCCGCGCTACCGCCGCGCGCTCCGTCTCTCAGCCCGACCTGCCGGATTGCTATGTGCGTTGCGGCGGCGGCCCCGAACGGCCGGTGGCGGTGTACACGCTGCACACCATCAACGCCGACGGCAGCGATCTGTGCGCGATTTCACCCTTCGAGATGTTCGAGTGGACGCCGGAAATCGCGCACGACGGGCGCATCCTGCACTCGCGCTGGGATTACGTTGACCGCGACAACATGCCCTACATGGGCCTGTGGGCAATCAACCCCGACGGCTCGAACCCGCAGGCGGTGTTCAAGAACTACACCCGCGCGCCTCATTGTGTCTTCGAGGCCAAACCCATCCCCGGTTCGCACAAGGTCGTTTTCACCGCCAGCGCGCACCACGCCCAGACCATGGGCAGCCTGGTGTTGCTCGACCCGAGCGTCGGCACGGAAGGTCCGCCGCCGATGACCCGCCTGACGCCGGAAGTGTGTTTCCCGGAAATTGAGTGCTGGCCGCTGACATCCTACGCCAGCCCCTGGCCGTTGAGCGAGCGGTGTTACCTCGTGGCCTGGGGCTGCGAAGGCCAGCGGGTGCCGGGCCCCGCGGGCTGGGACCGCTGGCACGCAGTGGGGCGCCCCGCCGACGGCATGGCGCTTTATTTCTATGACGCCGCCACGCTCAGCCGCGACCTGCTCTGGGCGGACCCGGCGATTGCCTGCGGCGATCCGATACCCGTGCGGCCGCGCCAGCGCCCACCCGTCATTGCGTCCCAGCTCGCCGCCAACGCCCCCGCCGAAGGCCGCTTTCTGCTGGCGGATATTTACCAGGGCCTTGACGGCGTGGCGCGCGGCCAGGTTGAGTCGCTCCGCCTGGTCGCCATTCCAGCCAAGACGCATCCGACGATGAACTTTCCGAGCCTGGGCCTGACTCGCGATGACCCGGGCAAGTGCGTGCTCGGCACCGTGCCGGTCGAGGCCGACGGTTCGGCTTACTTCCGCGCCCCGGCGGGCGTGATCGTGTTCTTCCAGGCGCTCGATGCGCGGGGCGTCGCGGTCCAAACCATGCGCAGCGCGACTCACCTCCAGCCGGGGCAGACGCTTAGCTGCATCGGTTGCCACGAGCACCGCCAGCGGGTCCCGCAGGTCAAACCGGTGCTGGCCGCCGGGCGCGCCCCCTCGAATGTGCTGGCCGGGCCGGAAGGTTCGTGGCCGCTGCGATTTGACCGGCTGGTGCAACCGGTGCTCGATGCCCGCTGCGTGAGCTGCCATAACCCGCAGGCCACCAACGCCGTGGCAGCAAAGCTCGACCTTACCCCGGCCAAAGCCTATGAGACGCTCGTCGCCTTTGGCAAACCGAGCCTGCGGGACCAGGTTGGAGATGCCTACCGGCGCGGCTTTTCTGTCGCCGGCGGTGGCATCGCGCAGAAAAGCGCTTTGCTGGCGGTGTTGGAGGCACCGCAGGGACACCAGGGCGTTCAGCTCGATGCCGACGCCCGCGAGCGGCTGTTGACGTGGTTGGACACCTATGCGCAGCGGATCGGCTCTTTCAGCGACGCGCAGGAACAGGAACTGGGCAAGCTGCGCCGGGCCTCCATCGGCTGGCTGTGTGAACGTCCGCTTCGGCAGGAGGCGGCGCTTCCGCCGGCGTTCGGGACGGCGGGAAAGGAGGCTGCTGTGGCAATCCGGCACACGCTGGCTGGCGCCGGCGCGCAGTAAGCATGATTCGACCCGGGGCCCGGCTCTGTTAGTGAGCCTCAGCGCCAGGCAACCAGAGGCCAGAACATGATTGCGACAATCGCCCATTCCCTTGTTCCCGGCAGGACTGGCAAGGCCGCTGTTGTTCTGGCGCTCTGCGCGGGCCTGTTCATCGCAGCGGTTGCCGCCCGGGCAACCCCGCTGTCACCGTCGCCGGCCTCAGCCTCTGCCCCCGCCGCAAGCGCAGCCCTGTTCCCGACCAATGAGATCACACACCTCGTCAAGGAGTTGGAGTATCCCGACGAGGTGGCACGGGACCTGATCAGCCTGGCAGGTGGGTGGAAAGACGCGCATGGGCATCCTGTTGTGACGGCCCTGAGACAATCGCTCATGCAGGCGAAACAGGAGGCGCACCCGGACAGGCCGCCCGGGGAGGCGCTGGCGAGGGTGGAGCAGGAGGCTGTAAAGCGACTCACCCACGCCATCAGGCGGCACATTTCCACCTACAACGCCAGCGCGTTCGAGCTGACACACATCATCAAGCAGCAGCAGGCTCAGTGCCTGAGTTTTACGCTGCTGTTTCACATACTGGGCAATGCGATTGGCTTGTCGGTGGGAGGGGTGGAAACCGAAGTCATGCGCTTCGAGAGCCGGGGCCCCTTGCCCGGCTCGGAAAGCACTGCCATCAACGGCCACGAGGCGTGCGTGGTCCATTATGCGAACGGCACCCTGGCGCTAGTTGACCTGACGGAATCGCCCTCCAGGGTGATGAGCAAGCCCTTTATCCTGGATGAGTTCTTCCAGGTCGCCGACGGTTACTGGCAACGCAAGCCCCGAGACACCCCCCCGGCCTGGCCCCGGGCGCTGGCAACCGCCAGGAGAGTTGACTTGAGAGACGCGCGCGGGCTGTTGGCCGACCTCTGCAACAACCGGGGAACTGTCCTCCGCAACTCGGGCCGGAACCTTGAAGCGATCTCCGAGCACAACAAGGCCATTGCCCTCAATCCAAAATACAGCGCGGCCTACAACAACCGGGGCGCGGCTTACCTCGGCATGGGCAGACAGGCGGAAGCCTTGCGTGACTACGGCAAAGCTATCGAGCTCAATCCCCAATCGCCCCTGGCATACTACAACCGGGCAAAGTTGCACCGCAGTTCGGGCAGATACATCGCGGCCATTTCGGATTACACCAAAGTTATTGAGATCATCCCGGAATGTCCCGAGGCGTATAACGGCCGGGGAGTGGCGCGCGTGAGTCTCAACCAGCACACGGAGGCCCTCGAGGACTTCGGCAAAGCCATCGAGTTTAATCCCAAGTATGCTGAGGCCCACTTCAACCGGGGAATGGCTTATGCGGACCTGGGCAGACGGGACCTCGCCAGGAAGGACTTGCGCAAAGCCGTCGAGTTGAATCCGGCTGGCGAGGCGGCGGTGAAGGCTGTATTGGACAAGCACAAACTGAATCCTTGAGCCGGTTGACGCTGCTACCCGGGCGCGGGACGTTCCCGAATGCTCCGTTGACATCTGCTCTCCAATGGCTACTATGCCTGAGATTGGCAGAGCGGCGCGTTCGTCTATCGGCTAGGACACGGCCCTCTCAAGGCTGAAAGACGGGTTCGATTCCCGTACGCGCTGCCAAGCCCGGCCAGAGCCTTTGGAATCAGCCGGGTTCCTGCATCCCTCAACGCCCTGCGCCCCATAGCCGCGCTCACCTCCGCCAATGCGCCAGCCGCACCCCTGTGCTGGCAAACCTCGCCCTGCCCGTCAAATCGGGGCTTGGTCGGGGGGCCGGTTCCTCGCCCCAGCCCTGCCAACCCGGTGGTGGATGGTTCCCAGCCGGCGTAATGGAGATTCGATCAAACCATGTGGGAGCTATGCAGGAGCCAGTTGCCTGGGTGAGCCAACTTTGCGCTTGCCAGCCGGGTGATAAACGGTAAAAGGAAGCTCATAGAAAGGTCGGATGGGTTGGCTGAGCGGTTGTCTGGTTTTCGAGACTATGAGAAGAAGCGGTGAGTTTGTAGCAAGCGGCTGGCTGTGGGCCATGCAGACCAAGCGGCGGGCGCCCGTTTGGGTTGAATGGGCTTGCGAGGGCTTTGCGGATTTATGATTTACCACAACAAAGCCTCCGCGCTGGAGGAAACCCAGGCTGATCGGCCGGGGTCTTGCCCTTTGCAGCGTCCAGGGGCTGCCCGGCAGGTTAACAACCGGCCCGCACGGCAGAAACCGCCTGTCGCCCCGCAACCCTGCGTCCTGCTGGAAAAGGCCAGGAACTTCACAACGGCGGCCAGGTTGCGGACAGCAGGGCTTTATCCCTATTTTCGCACAATCTCATCGGCGCAGGACACCGAGGTGGTCATTGCGGGCAAGAAGGTCCTGATGCTGGGGTCAAACAGCTATCTGGGCCTGACCAATCATCCGAAGATTAAAGAAGCGGCGCGGGCGGCGGTGGAGAAGTATGGGACCGGTTGCGCGGGGTCGCGCTTCCTGAATGGGACGCTGGACATTCACCTGGAGTTGGAAGCCGCGCTGGCCAGGCTGGTTAACAAAGAGGCCGTGCTGCTTTACAGCACGGGGTTCCAGGTCAACCTTGGCGTGATCAGCGCGCTGGTCGCCAAAGGCGAGTATGTGCTGGGCGACAAGAGTAATCATGCCAGCATTGTCGAGGGGTGCCTGCTGGCCCAGGGCAAGTTCCTGCGCTTTCCGCACCAGGACATGGCCGCCCTGGAAAGCCGGATCGAGAACCTCGAACCGGAAGCGGGGAAACTCATTGTGGTGGACGGCGTGTTCAGCATGGAAGGGGACATTATTCCATTGCCGGAGGTGTGCCGCATTGCCGGCCAATATGGCGCGGCGGTCATGGTGGATGACGCCCACTCGATCGGCGTTTTGGGCAAGCACGGCGCGGGCACGGCCAACCATTTCGGGCTGACCGACCAGGTGCACCTGATTATGGGCACGTTCAGCAAGTCGCTCGCGAGCCTGGGCGGGTTTATTGCCTCGGACGCGGCCACGATTGACTATCTGAAGCACCACTCGCGCCCCCTGATCTTCAGCGCGAGTATGAGTCCTGCCAATGCCGCGGCCGTGCTGGCCGCGCTGCAAATCATGCTGGAGGAACCGGAACGGATCGCGCAGCTTTGGCGCAATACGCGCCGGATGCAGCAGGGCCTCCGGGACCTGGGCTTCAACCTCGGGGACTCGAAGACGCCGATTCTGCCGGTGCACTGCGGCAGTTTGAAGCTCGCCTTCAAGATGTGCAAGCGCTTGCAGGAAGAGGGCGTGTTCGTCAACCCGGTGGTCTCACCGGCGGTGGCGCCCGGGCAGGAGTTGATCCGCATCAGCCTGATGGCAACGCACACCGACCAGCAGGTGAATTTCGCCCTCGACAAGCTGGGGAAGGTGGGCAAAGAACTCGGCTTGGTCTAATTGAAGATACTGCTCACAGGGGCGAGCGGCTTCGTCGGCAGTCATATTCTCGATCGCCTCCGCCACCGGGGGCTCTCCACGGTCGTGCTGCTGCGGCCCTCCAGCAATCGGCGGTTTATCACGCGCCACCTGCCGGAGGTTGAGGTGCGCTCCGGCTCGGTCGGCGACCCCGAGAGCCTGCGGCAGGCGATGACCGACATCACGCACGTTATCCATTGCGCGGGAGCCACCAAAGCCGTCCGGGTAGCCGGCTTTTACGAGGTTAACCAGGGCGGGACGCGCAATGTCGTCGCGGCCGCCAACGAGCTTCGAGGCCAGGTGCGCCGGCTGGTGCACATTTCGAGCCTGGCTGCGGCGGGACCGGCTTTGCCGGAGAAGCCCGCGCGCGAGGAGGATGATCCGCGGCCAGTGTCCGAGTACGGCCGGAGCAAGCTGGCGGCCGAAATGGAAGTCAGGGACCATTGCCGCGTCGAACATGTCATCCTGCGCCCCCCCGCCGTGTATGGCCCGCGCGACGAGGAGTTTTTGCGCCTGTTCCGGGCGGTGAAACATCACGTGCGGCCCAGGATGAGCGGTTCGCAGGCGCTGAGCCTTGTGTTCGTACGGGACTTGGCCGAAGTCGCCGTGACCTGTCTGACGCACCCCGCGGCAGCAGGCCGAACCTACTTTGTTGCCGCGCGCGAGGTCGCAACGGCGCGCGCGATGGCGGACGCCGTCGCCGCCCGGATGAACCATTGGACGCTGCCCCTGCCGCTGCCCGCTGCGCTGCTGTGGCCGATCTGCCTGGGGCGGGAGGCCTGGTCGCGCCTGACGGGCAAGGCCAGCGTCCTGAGCTTGCAGAAATTCGCCGAGCTGCGCGCGCCGGGTTGGGTATGCGACCCGGCCAGGCTGGAGCGCGAGACCGGGTGCGCCTGCGCTACTCCGCTGACAGCGGGCATCGCGGAGACCTTGCATTGGTATCAGGACCAGGACTGGCTGTGAAGAACTACACTTTTGTTGACTACGCGACGCAAGCCTACATAGCGCTGGTGGGGCTGTTGATTCTGTGTTTCCACAACCATACCGTGCCTAACTGGCCGCTGGTGGTGACCGCTCATGCGGTTGCCCTGGTGCTCATCCATAGTCTCGTCCGGGCCCATGGGCGGGGCAAACCGGGTCGGGTGCTCGACTTCCTGCGGCATTTCTACCCGGTGCTCATCTACACCGCCTTCTTCATCGAGACCGGCTTGCTGAACCGCATGTTCTTCAAGGATTACCTCGACCCGCTGATAGCCCGGTGGGAGCAGCAGATCTTCGGCTGCCAGCCGAGCGTCCTGTTTATGGAAAAGCTGCCCTGCGTGGTCGTCAGCGAGCTGTTCTACGCTTCCTACTTCTCCTACTACATCATGATTGTGGGCGTGGGGCTCGCGCTGTTCCTGCGCAACCGCCGGCAGTTCTTCCATTACGTGTCGGTGGTGTCGTTTCTGTTTTACGTCTGCTACCTGACATACATCATCCTGCCGGTGATCGGGTCCCGGGCCTTCTTTCGCCAGGTGGATGGCTACGCGCTGCCGGAGGCAACGCAGCAACTGGCGACGACCGATCAATACCCCGCAGCCGTGCAAACGGGCGTCTTTTTCCAGATCATGAAGTGGATTTACCGCGAGTTCGAGGCGCCAGGCGCGGCGTTCCCCAGCAGCCATGTGGCGGTGGCATTGTGCACGGTTTTCTTCTCTTTCCTCTATCTGCGCCGCATCCGCTATTTGCACCTGGTGATCGCGGTGCTGCTTTGCATTTCGACGGTGTATTGCCGCTACCACTATGTCGTGGATGTGATCGCCGGCCTGGTGACCGCGGCTGTGATAATTCCCCTCGGCAACTGGCTTTACTTTCGGTCTGGCAACTTCCACTCGGAAGGCGCGGCTGCTTCGCCCGCGAATCGTTAGCGGAAGATCGGGAACGGTGAGACTGGTCCGGGACGGGACGGGGCTTTACAGGGAGGGGGCTGGCCGCTAACGTGGCGCCGGTTTGGACGCCGGAGGGCACGTTGCGATTGCCTTTCCCAGCCGTCCCATGACTTTCTGCAAGACATCCGTGATGTGACCAGGCCAAGATCAGACTGCTCGCAAGGCGCCGTGAAGCCCAAGCTCCTGGTGATAGAGCTTTGGGGCCTGGGGGATCTGGTAATCGCCACACCGTTCCTGCAAGCCGCCAGCCGGCAGTATGCGGTGACGTTGGTGGCCAAGCCGTATGCGGTGGACCTGCAAGAGCGATTTTGGCCGGATGTGCGGGTGGTGCCCTTCGTCGCGCCGTGGACGGCGTTCAGGCACAAGTATCGGCTGCTGAACTGGCCATGGCTGAAGCTGGTTCGGCTGCGCAACCGGCTGGCCGCCGAGCGCTTTGATTTCGGCCTCTCGGCGCGCTGGGACCCGCGGGACCACCTGCTGCTGCGGCTGTCGCGGGCCAGAAGACGGCTGGGCTTCTCGCGCTGGGGAAGCAAGATTCTGCTGGAGGCGGCCCTGGACCGTCCGGACCCGGCCGAGCACCGATATGAGCATTGGCGCGTGATGGCCGAGGCGTTGGGCTTCGAGGTGCCCCGCCGCGAGGCGCTGGTGTGGCCGCAGTCGCGCCCCGGAGGGGAGATACTGGTGCATACCGGCGCCGGCCAACCGGTGCGCGTCTGGCCGCTGGAACGGTATCGAACGCTGGTTGCCCGGCTGCGCGGTGCCAAACATCGCGTGCAGGTCGCCTGCGATCCCGAGCAGAGAGACTGGTGGCTGGCGGCTGGGGAGCCGAACGTGGCGATGCCCCGCACGGTCGCGGAATTGTTCGCGCTGGTGGATCGGGCGGGGGTGTTCATTGGCAACGATTCGGGCCCCGGCCATTTGGCGGCTTTCTGCGGGGTGCCCACCTTCACACTGTTTGGCCCGCAGATGGCCGAGTGGTTTGCGCCGCTGCATCCGGCCTCGGAGTGGCTGGAAGGCAAGGCATGTCCTTACAAGCCCTGCTCGGATTACTGCCGTTTCCCGATGCCATATTGCATGGTCAACTCCGGGGAGGATGAGGTGTGTGCGCTGGCAGAAGCTTTCGTGGCGCGGGCGTTGCAGCCCGGCTGAGGCGGGGAGCCGCCGGCGATTACCTCGGCAGCGGGCGAGCTGCGGCGACAGGAACCGTGGCCGGAGGTGGCGCCTCGACTTGCGTAATGGCCTCGGCCATGGCTGACAGATGCCGCGCCAGGGTGAAGTTGCGCAGGAATATCTGCCTGAGCTCCTCGCCGGTTTCGACTGTCATCAGGGCCAGGAGGCGCTCGGCAACTTGCTCCGGGGAGCGGACATTGACCAGGCCTAGATAGTTGGTGGGAAACAGTTCAGGCAGCGAACGCCAGCGAGTGGTAAGGATGGGCAGCCCGAAGGCCATGGCCTCAATCAGGTTCACCGGCTGGTTCTCGTTTTCATAATACGTCGGGAAACAGAAGATGTCGGCCTCGCGCAGCAACTGGTTCTT
>CAZHEW010000036.1:0-15094 GCA_964531815.1 uncultured Verrucomicrobiota bacterium | reverse complement strand
CGTGGTTGCCATTGGATACCAGCCATGCGGGGACATGGGTTTCCAGGGTCTTGCCGAGGAATTCCAGCAGACGACCCGTACTGTGGGCGCGGCGTCTGTCAATCACCGGAACCGCGCGGTATGCTTTCCTTAAGCGTTCCAGCTCGCGTTCGCCGGGCTCCCCGAGCAGTTTTGTGATTCTCCTCCAGTCAGAGAGGCGCCTGAGATCCTGAATCGCCCGGCCCGCGATCAAGGCGGCGACGTGTTGGCCGCCGCTAAAGATCGGGACTGCGCTTACCATTATTCCGGCGAAACAAGTGGATGAATGCAGGCGCTTCCGATCCGAGGCGCGCGCCTTGACCTGCGCTGCGAACTCGTGGCAGGCAACCCGTCCGGCAGGATGTTGGAGCAGCAACCGGCAGAACTCGAGCTCCCGGCGCCCATGATTGCACACGCAGCCATCGGCTGGGCCGGCCGGGATTACCGCCAGAGACAGGCTGGTGACTTCCTCGAAAGCGGCCGCGAACTCGCGGTAGCAAGATGATCTGGCAATGAGCTTGAAGGCCTGCCGGGAAGCGCTTACCCCCTCGCATGCGGTTTTCTGCGGCCTTCCTGTCCCGGCAGGTGAAGCGGATGGAGAGAGGGGCGACCGCATCGCCGGGAGCGTGAACTCCCCATTCGTGCTGCCACCCGCCACCGCCCCAGCCTGTTGCCTTTGCTCAGTCATTCCGAAGGATGCCGTCTGATTTCGCTGCCACCCTTTGCTGCAGGCATTTCCCCGTTTTCACGCGGCTTCAAGAGGGGCGCCGTCGAAGCGCTACGCACCTTTTCGCCTGCCTGCCGTCGTTCTCGTTCTCGCCTTGATCCTGTCATCCTGATTGATATACGGCGCCCGACCGCACTTTCCTGCAGGGAAAATTGTTGTTCGATCTTTGCGCCAGGCAACGCCATCGCCGTAGGCCTCGTTGACGCCTGATGTCCCTGCCCGAGTATCTGCTGGCGTCATCATGGATGCGGGCCTCCTGACTGCGGGCTGGCAAATACGATCGCGGCGCCAGACCGGCGCAGCGCGGCCCCCCCCGTCACAGAATGAAGCACCCAGACCTGACACCACATCGTATTTGTTAGCAGAACCTCCCATGCGCGTCTTATCGCGGTTTCAGATTGCGTTCTCACTATTTCCGCGCAGTGGCTGCTTGGGTGGATGCTAGCCGGAGTTTGAAGGTCCGGTTGAAAGTCGGGATTGAGCCAAATCCGCATTCAAACGCAATTTCGGCAATGCGGCTGGAGGGATCAGGAAGATGTGTTCTGGCCAGTTGCCAAGGCAGAAGGGAAGGCCGGCAACGGTATCTGATCTCGATCGCAGAGAAACCGGCGCCGCCTTCGAGGGCCGGCATCAAGCGCCGCCAAGGTCGCCTTGCCGGCCGCCTGACTATCTTCCCGCATCCTGAAGCCCTCCTCCGCCTCCAAGGGTGTCAAATTCACTGGTCCGGCTCACCATGCCGTTCGTGCCGAAGGTAACAAAGTACGAGTTGGCCTGGGAGTCCGCCCCGCCTACGAACGCTCCGGCCAAGGGAATAAAGTTGGTCGCTCTGGCCTTTGTGCGGGCGTAAGAATATGTCCACATCTCCTCGCCGTTGGCGCACTGGGATTTACCGTTCGGCGTTCCGAGCAAGGCAAAGACCTCCTGTTTGGTCGTCTTTCCATTCTGGATTTGAGCGCGCGCCTCAGTGTTGGCGGCCGCTTTGGACCCGGAGGCAAAAACGCAGCCGCCAATCAGGACGGTCCCGGTTGCCAAGAGGCTGCAGATTGCAATATTGGATAGAGTGCTAATGCTCATGGTGTGTTCTCCATTTTCTGCTTTGTTCACTGTTGTCGAGAGCTTGTTCCGGCTGCACATTCACGTTGCTTTCGTCTGTCTCTACGCGGAAGAACTTCCTTGGTGCCGTGGGCGCCACCGGCCAGGGTGAGGTCGCCCCGGAAACTGGCAGCCAGGGGCCACTTAGCTGGTCGGCGGATAACAGGGTCCCAAAGGGCCAAGTGAGAACCAGGTCCGCGCCCGACCATTCGAGGGCAATCGTGACCGGCGAGGTAATCGCTTTCATTACGACCAGCCTGCCGGGACCGTTCGTGGGAGAAAGGCTGGCAACGATCTCGAGTGCGCCATTCTGATCGAGGTCGCCAGTGATGACGTCGCCCACGTACTGCACGCCGAAGTCAAATTCGCGCAACACCTGGGTCAGCCCGCCGTCGAGAATCAGCAACTTGTCGTTTCCTGTATTGGGGCGGTACACGGCCAACACTCCCGCCACGCTATCGCCGTCCAGATCGGCCACGCCGACTGGCCACAGCAGGCCGTCGCCACGGGTGTAGGCGCCCTTGGCCGTGAGATCGGTGCCGTAGCTCCTCAGATACGGCGTCGTTCCTTCCAGCGTCCCGATTAAAACCTCGTCGCCCGGCAGGCTGTCCAGGTTGCCGAAAGCGCCCCAGGAGTAGTGCACGAAGTGCTCGATGTTGGTAACGGCTACGTCGCCACCGCTGGCCGGGTCCAGGATTCTGATTCCGCCGTAGCCACGGTCCCATGCGGTCCAGTCGTGCCGGCTCGTGGTGGCGACGATGTTCCGGCTGCCATTTCCGGCCAGGTCCGGGAGGAACACGTTCGCGTCGAAGAAGCCGTATCCGTCGTACGCGCGGAGCCAGGTCCGAGGGCCGGAAGAACTGTAGCAGAAGGTATAGTTGGTATCGTCCCAAGTTCCGTCGTCGCCGCTACAGCCGTTGGCCGGCCCGCCGGAGCCGTGGAGCACCCTGTTGCCGAAGCCGAATCTGACGTTGGGCACGAATGGGCCGATGCTGGTGGACCATTTGCTCTGGCCCGTCGCGTAGCTGGTCACTTCGAGCCCCCTCCGTCCACCGGAATCGCAGCCGTACCCGCTGCCCAAGCCTGAGACAATCTCAAGCTCCCCGTCCCCGTCAATGTCAGCGACAAAGGCCGGGGCCAGGCCCTGATCGCTCTGGCCGGTGCCAGGCACCGTGACCGTCTTTAAGAGCGTGCCGTTCCCTTTGAACACATAAATCACAAAGTTGAAACTGCTGTCCCTCTGGACGGCCAGAATCTCCAGCTTGCCATCTCCATCAACGTCGGCCAGACAGGCTAATGAAGCATCCGTCGGTACGGACCCCACTTCGCCACCGGTGGCATCATAAATCTTGATTGCCCCGGCAGCCGCGGCCACGAGTTCGAGGTTACCATCGCCGAGCACGTCACCAATCAACGGATTGCCCGTTCCGATTATCTCGAAGGCAGTGGAATACCGGCTCAGGTCCACGGCAATTGTGGCGTGCCCGCCATTGCGTGAACCCCAAACATCCTTATCCCGCATCGGCCAATCTCCGCTGGCAGGCGGCCTCAAGGCGAAGGACCACCCGCCCCAAACACCCCACGAGTAGCTGCTGGACATTGGCTTGAAATTGCACCACCGGATTTGGCTGCACGGATTCCAGGTGTCCAGACAGCCGTATTGCTGGGTGGGATTATCCGAATACGCAATCACGGTGACAAAGTGATCAGTCTGACCGTCGCCATCGCTGTCCACGAGAAACACCATTGGCCGGCTGTTATTGATTTCGTTGGTGAGCACTGCCCAGGTCAGCGTATTGTCGTCCATGTAGTACCCCGAGCATCTTGGCCAATACGCAGGGTTTCTCATGTTCACATAGGAGATAAAGGCCGGGGCAATTCGGCTGGACATGCTCGCCCCGTACTGGTTGCCGTCCGAACTCCACGAGGTGTGCATGAAATCGGCAACCGAGTCGTCCTGGTGACAACCTATTGGGTAGTTCTCCGACCTGTCCAGGAGGATAGGACTCGGCGGCGAATCGTCCGGCAACGCGTAATCTTCGTAGTGCAGTTGTAGTCCTGCGCCCAAGACGCCACTTCCTTCTGAGGCGATGGCCTGGTCCACATCGGTGGTCTCAGTGCTCGCATCTCCCGGAAAGAGGTCTGGGAAACCATGCGTGTCGTAATACCCCAACACCATGCCCACTGCGGTCGGTCCGCAACCGTGGCGCCAGCAGTAACCGGGAACGCCGGCGATAGACCGCTGCGCCCCTCCTCCGTCTTTTGGCGCGGGCAAGGGCACCTTGGGGCCGACAGAGGGCGGAGGGACGGGGCCAGTCGTGCTCCGCTGAGGGAGAATTGACTGGCCGAACGCGCTTGTTAGCAGCAGGACAAAGCCGAGACAAGCAGTGGTCAGACTGCGGGTCCATTTGAGAGGGATTCGAGTCTTCATAGGCGTTTGTAGTTTGTTTGCAATATTGGATAGAGTGCTAATGCTCATGGTGTGTTCTCCATTTTCTGCTTTGTTCACTGTTGTCGAGAGCTTGTTCCGGCTGCACATTCACGCTGCTTTCGTCTGTCTCTACGGCGCTGAGCGAGGAATCCTGCAATGAATCGGCAGAGCCGACTCTCGGGCAAGAATGACCAGATTGCGCTTGAGGTCATGTTACGGTCCCCTGTTAATGTTGGTGGTATGGCAGCGGCTGAGCAAAATGGCTTCTATCCAACAACGGCCTGGTCCGAGATCGATCGGGCGGGGCATTCGGACGGCCCGGCAACTCGCAAGGTGTTGGAGGGGCTGCTCCAGAAGTATTACCCGCCGTTACAGGCCGAGTTGGTAAGGTCTTTCCGCGTCAGCGAAGACCGGGCGCAAGACTGGCTGCAGAGCTTTGTCTGGAAGAAGGTGTTGCTCCAAAACCTCTTGGCGAGGGCGGAGCGGGGCCGGGGCCGGTTCCGAACGTTTCTGATCAATGCGCTGCTGAATTTCGTGAGGGATGAGATTGACCACGCTGGTCGCCAGCGGCGGTCGCCGTCAGGCGGGACGGTCTCAACGGAGGAGATGGGGGAAGCCGAGCCGGCGGCGGAGGGAGCCTCCCCGGGGAGCGAAATGGATCGGGCATGGGGACGGGGAATAGTGGCGCAAGCGATCGAACTGGTGCGGACCGAGTGCGAGGCCAAGGGTGACCATCGAGGATGGGAAGTGTTCCGCGTGCGGTTGCTGGCACCGGCTTTGGACGGGAGCGAGAAGCCGGCGTACAAGAAGCTCTATGCGCAACTGGGGTTCCAAAGCGACGCGGAGGCGGGGAATGCGCTGATCACGGCCAAGCGTCGGTTCTTTCGGAGCCTGCGGAGCGTGGTGGGCAAGTATTGCAGGACCGAGGAGGAAATTGACGACGAGATTCGCGAGTTGATGGCCATTTTTAGCGGGAATTAGAGAGAAATGCAGGTTTTGCCCTGAACCCCCGTAAAGATCATGAATGTGACGCCGGCTAAAGATTTGGCGGACCAGGTTCTCAAGGCGGAACCGGTGCGCTTGTCCGAGGTACTCGCCTTGGCGAGCGGGGAAAAGGAATCGTGGCGCCCGGAGGAGTTGCACGACATCCTCGCGTTTCAGCTCTCGGCGCCGCTCGAGTTCGAGTTGGAGCACGCCGACCGCCGTTTGAGCACCCATTTCAAGTCGCTCAGCCGGGCCGGACAACCGCCGCCCCGCACCCTGGGCGAGCTGTTTCGCCATCTCCAACCGCCCGTGGCGCTGCTGAATCTGGCCAAAGATTATGCCAAAGCCGCCCAAAAGCAGCCAGCCAGCGGCATACCCAAAAACGTTGCGCTGGTGCTGTACTATCTCAGCCTGGCCGCCGCGCTGGTGCGGCGGGGTCGAAGGATTACGCAACTGAACGATAGCGAGCTGCGGCAAGGTTTCGATTGGGCGCTGAGCCAGCCGTGGCTGGTCGAGGAGGCCAGAACGCTCTTGGCAGAGGGCCGGCAGACGCTTGGCGCTTGAACAAGCGAAGGCGCAAAGACGACCAGCCCTCGCTTGTCTTAGAAACAGATCGTCTCAGCGCGGCATGCGTGAGTTTGGTTTGCAGCCCGCGCTTTCGGATTGCCGGAGGGACCTGCGGCTGGGACTGGCCTGAGCAAAGTAAGGCGGCCAGCCGCCAGAACCAGGATGTCTCGGGAGCCATCGCCGTTTAAGTCCACTACCATAACCTGGCTGATTTTGCCTTCCGGAAACTGTATTTCCCGCAGCGGTTTCAACGAGTGGTCCAGAATCACGAGCCAGTGCTCACTGGGATGCTCGCGCGAGGCCGCCCGAGCCTTGGACATGCTCGCCAATTCGGCCGGGTAGGCATCTTCGAGCAAGTGCCGATTCAAATAAATGCGCGCGACGGTGTTCGAATCCAAGCCCGAGTACTTCAAGATGTCTTGCGCGAAAAGATCGGCACACTCCATCAAATCCATAGCATTAGTGCTTTGTCCAAGTAATGCCTTCGTGATGCCACGGAGTGAGACGCCAACGAAACGCCCCTCATCCCAGAGCCCGGTTTCTCCGACGATCCGGTTCAGCTCTTCGACCAGGGCGGCCTCCTTTGCCGCCGCAACCTTCGCAGAGCCGCCCAAGCCTTGCCGAACGCTCGCCGACAGATGGCTCCAGAGAAGCCTGGAGACCAGATCCTCGCCCTTTCGCAACCGGCCCACAAAAGAGCTAAGGTCAGTGATCTGGCCCACAGTCAGCCAGGGCCAGTCGTTTGCCCGGAGCCAATCGAGTTCGGTAATGCTATCAAAGGCGGCTAGCACCTCGGGATGTCCGTCGCCATCGAGGTCGCAGATGGCCATTGGGATCAGCCTGCCTCCCGGCCGGACGTAGGCACACTCTTGGTTGCCGATTCGTTTGGGCTGCAAGCCCTCCCCGTCGGCATGCAGGGAGCCGTTCGTGCCATTCCATAAATCAATGATGATCTCATCTTTGCCGTCGCCATCCAGGTCTCCGAACACCCCATATTCCGTGCGGTGTCCCAGGTCCCGGACCGCCTTATCCTCGCCGGTTAGAGGGTCTAGTTGCCGAATGGTCCCCACACCGCGGTCCAACCATTCCGACCAGCCGTGCCGGCGGGTGGTTACGATAACCTCCGAAATGCCATCCCCGTTGAGGTCGGGCAGGAACACGCTTGCATCATAGAATCCAGGAAGCGATTCGCCGGACAGCGCATTCGTGTAGGCTTGGAGCAGGACGAGCCGGTTGTCGAAAACGTCTCTTCTTGAACGCGCATTGGTCTTCTCGTGCAGTGCGATACCTGCCGGACTTGAAACTTGGCGAAGGCAAGTGGTTTCAATAATCCGATTCAAGTCCCGCACCAGCGCTTCTCGAACGGTGAGGCTCGGCCCGTCGCGATACCTGGACAGCAAAGCTTTGGTGGCCGGCTCGATCTGAGCATAAAGAATGCTTGACAACTCATTCGTTGCGGCCGAAGACGTTAGTCCGGCGACAAAGGCAGATAGATTGGTGATATCATCAGCCGCAAACAACACCCGCCCATCAAGTTCCCTGCGCCATTCGCCTGCGAGGGGCGACGGCTTGTAGCAGAAGGCATAGCTGGTCCCATCATAGCTGACGGAGCAGGGCGTTTGATTATAGGTATCATCAGCGCCATCGCGCTGGTTGTGCGGGCCTTGCGAGCCGTGCAGGAGGCGGGGCTGCATATCCGGCCCGATGATTGCGACATGGGGCTGTGCGCTGCCCTCAACATATGGGCCAATGCTCGTTGCGGGCTCCGCAGTCCAGAGCAACCGGTCCGCCGGCGGACCACACCGAATTACCGCGATCCCTCTTCGGCCTTCTGTCCTGGCTGTCCTGGCGCCAGCGGGGTTTACGCCCAAGCCGGCAACGATCCTGCACTTTCCGTCAAGTCCAATATTCCCAGCCAACGTCGGAGAAATACCGCTCTCGTTTGTCCCTTTATCCAGGGAAACACGATACCCCGCGGGACTGCCATCCCCCCTGTAAAAGGCGACTGCCAGATTAGTCTCACCCGGTCCTTTCACGACGACCTCTCCCGTGACTACTTCAAGTTTGCCGTCGCCGTCCACGTCGCCAAGGCAGCCCATCGCCCCTGTTACCGGAAAGTTGGTGATGAGCACACCCTGCGAGGAGAGGATCTGGACGGTGTTGGACTGCTGCACAACCATCTCCAGTTCTTTTCCACCCCAAACATCTGCCGCGAAGGCGAGGCGAACCTCTTTCATCTCCCAAACGTTGGTGTAGCTGGCGAGCGGCGACGGTCTGGCGGCAGGCGGGACAAACCTTGCGCCAAGTAGATCGCGGTGGGGCATCGGCCAATCCACATTCGTTGCTCCCCGGAGAATGTCAGTCCTTACTTTGCATTCAGCCCTCAAGTTGGTCCTGACGGCCTCTCGGTCTCTCCACGCCAGCCATGCCTTGGCGCTGATCACAGACAGAGCCCCGAGTGTGCCAATTGTCACGGCTATCAACACCGCGACCGCCGGCTTCCGCCGTGCCCACTTTACTACACGTTCAACCAGCCCGGCACGCCGCGCTTGGATCGGCTTGAGGCTCAGCCACCTTTCCAGGTCGTCTGCTACTGCGTTCGCCGAATCATAGCGCTTCTGCGGGTCTTTTTCCAGGCACCTAAGGCAAATGGTTTCGAGATCGCGGCTCACCCGGACACCCAGGGAACTGGGCCGCTTGGGTTCCTGTTCTTCGGCCTGGCGAATCACCTGCAAGGGAGTGTCAGCCTGGAAGGGGGGCCGTCCAGTGAGGAGTTCATAGAGAATGGCACCCAGGCTGTAAACATCGGCCGCAGTCGTAATTTGGCTGGGTTTACCCGAGGCCTGTTCGGGCGCCATGTAGTGGGGCGTGCCGAGCGCTTCGCCTGTCAGCGTCAGGCTGCTTTCTCGATCCAGGAGGCGGGCCAGGCCGAAGTCGGTCACATGCGGCTCGCCTTGAGCGTCAATAAGGATGTTGCCCGGCTTGAGGTCGCGATGGAGCACCCCGCGCTGGTGGGCGTAATGGACGGCCCTGGCCACTTTGACGAGCAGGCGGGCCGCGACCTTGGGGTTGCAGAGGTCCGGTGAGTCGGCGGGGGCACTCCACTTGGGATTCCGCTTGTTGCACTCCTCGATTGAACCAGCCAGGCTGCCGCCTTCAACCAGCTTCATGCTGAAGTATGGGCGGCCTTCGTGCTCGCCGACTTCATAAACGGTGACAATGTTAGGGTGGGCCAGTTTGGCGGCCGCCTGGGCTTCAGTGTGGAAACGACTGAGTTCAGCCTCACTGGCGAACGGTCCCCGGCCGACCATCTTGAGGGCAACCAGGCGGTTGAGGCTCTTCTGCCGCGCCTTATAGACGACGCCCATGCCGCCACTGTTGATCTCCTGGATGTCTCTGTAATCCCCAAAGTCGGGAAGACGGGAGTGGAAGCGCAGCCCAGTCGGCGAGCGTTCCGAGGGGGCGCCTCCACTGACGGGAGGACTGAAGGGCGGCTTATATCTCGCCGAAGCGTCGCAGCCTGGACACAAAGGGCCGGGCGCATCCGGCAACAACTCGGTCCCGCACTGCTCGCACTGTCTTCGGAGGGTCATGGCAAGCGCGTTCTGGCGAATTCCTGGTCCTTCTTAACCGGCCCGCCCTGAGCGAGCAAGCGAATTGTCGCACCCGCCGATGCCCCGATGCAGGGTTTCCGACGGCGCAATCGGCTGACACGCCGCCAGCGGGCATCAATCGCCGGTTCTGCCGAACGCTGGCGTTGTAAGGTGTCAGGGGCGGTCACCCCCGTCGGTCGTTCTCCGAAAAAGTTTGCAAACTTTCGCTTGCGCTCTGGCACGAGCTATGCAATTAATTGACCCCGGTGCGGGGTGGTTACCTGCACCTTCATGGTTCGGGTAGTAACCGGAAACGGCTGCTATCCGCCTCTCCTAGTTGGGTTGGGTTGGGACGGCCCGGTGTAAAAGCCGGGCCGTCCTTTTTGCCGCCAACAACTTCAGAGGTCCGGCCCCTGGCTGAACACGGTGACGCGGGCGCGCGGGGCGGGCGGGTCGGAGGGCTCGCAAGTGAATTGCATCGCGGCGGCGCCGGCCGGGAGCCGGGGCCAATCTCCGCGCGGGGTCACTTTGCCCAGCGGCTCGCCGCGCGCGCCGTAGGCGGCGCAGTCGTCCGGGCCGGTGCCTTCGAGCCAGCATCCCGACGCCAGCTCGATGGGAAACTCGACCGTCTGGCCGCCCACAGTCAATCGCGGATTCTTCAGACTGCTCGCGCGCAGCGGCACCGCGCGCACGGGGCCAAGCCGGCACTTGGTCTCCCGCCCGGAAGGGAGATTCTGCAGCCAGATGCTGACGGATTCGATTGCGCCGAAGTCAATCGTCTCGCGATAGACGTTATAGGGGTGCTTCCCGTCGTTCCACACGTAGTCGCTCCAGCGGGTGGATTCGGTCTCGACGAGTGTGAACGCGCGCGGGCCGGTGAAATTCACGTCAATGTAGCGGTCGGCGACGGCGCCGTAGGCGATGGCGCGCGGGCTTTCGAGGCGGATCGCGAGGAGGGCGCCGGAGCCGTCTCCATCAATCTCGAAGCTGAGGGCCTGCCGCTCCTTGAGGTTGAGCACCGGGTCGAAGCGATGTTCGAGCCTGGTCCACGCGGCGTTGCGGGCCACCTTGCCGGCGTTGGTGGCGGTCAGCAAACATCCGGTGTCACTTCGGTTTGTCAGGGGCATCCATCTGAAGGTCACGCCGTCGGCACTGGTGGCTTTCCACGGGCCGCCGTTTGTCCGGGCAAGGTCCGCGAGCATGAGGGCGTTGGTGTCGGTGGGCAGCGCGGCGGACATCAGGGCTTCCAGGCGGAACCTGAGAGGTTGGGGCTGGAAGGCATTTGTTACATGCCAGGCCAGTGTCCAGGGCTCGGCGGAGGAAAGGACGCGCTCCTGGGGCATTACGCGGCGAAAGCGGGGCTGTCCCGCGGCGTTGGTGACCAGCAGGAAGCGGCTGCCGGGCTCGCGCAGGGCGGAGCAGGCGCTGGGGTCAAACGCCTTGGCGTGGCGCAGCGCCTCGCAGGTCCGCAGGGTGTCCACCGCCCGCCGGAAGAGCGGCGTGGTGCGGAGCGCCTCGCGGTCTATGCCGGCGGTGAGCGAAATGCCGGCATCCCAGCCGACGAGCCGGGCGCCGAGGGTTGCGATCACGTCCGGGTAGGTCGGTTCGATTTGCGGCGGGTTGAAGGTTTGGAAGCCCCACCAGCCCAAATGCAGCGGCAGCAGCAGCCCGCCGTTGATGGCCGCCGCGTGCAGGTCAATAAACCGCGCATGGCCCCGCTGCGGATAGTCCCACGCCTGCCAGCGGGTGCGGTACTGCCAGAAATGGTGCCACATGTCGCTCATCTCCATGCCGATCGGCTGCTTGAGGCGCTGTTGGATTTCCACGACAAATTTCTGCGCCCAATACCAGCTCTCCTCGGGCCCGCGCAGGATCGAAGCGCCGTCAATGGCATCGAGGTAGATGCCGTCGAAGCCGCAGCGGTTCACCACCTCGGCATGGTTGGCGGCGATTTCGGTGAACAGGGATGATTCGGGGTCGGGGACAAAGAGGCCGAAGCACTCCTTGAGGTGGCGGGCCCGGGCGCCTGCCTCGTGCGCGGCGGCCCGGGTGCCGAACGCGCCGCGCTTGACCCCGGTGAACCGCCACGGCGCCTGGCGACTGACGCCGCCGAAGGTCACCAGCTCATCGCCGATGTGCAGCACCACGCTGTTATGCTCGAAGAAGCCCGTCACGGTGCTGAGGCCCGCGGTGGTTTCCTTCACCGCGATCTCGGCGGCCTCCGCGCCAAGCGGCTCGGCGAGCGTGAAGGCGCGGAAGGCATCCAGCCGCCGGTCCGGCACGGGTGTCACATACCGGGACTGCTTGTCTATGAAGAAGGCGTAGGTGTGGAAGATCGAGCCGATGCCCGCCGCGTGGAGCCGGGCCACGATGCGCTCCCAACCGGCCCAGCCGTCCGGCCATTTCTCGCGGTTCAGCTCCATGCTGCCGAACCGGAAGAAGCCGGCGCCGCCGTGATTGTCAATCTGCGTGAAGCCCAGGCTGTGAACCATCTCGATCCAGTCGGCGAGGTTGGTCTCGGTGAGCGAGCCGAAGTTGAACAGGTAGGAGCCGTGATTGAAGGGGACTTCGCGCGCCCACGGTCCGGCGGTCCGGCAGACGGGCAGCTCGCTGGCGCCCGCCAGCGTCTCCTGCAACGCCGGCAGCATCCGGTCCATCGGCGCGGCGACGATGGCCACGCGCGCGCCGAGCAGGCCGAACTTCTTCTCGCACGAGGCGCGCAGCTCGCGTTGCAGCGCGGGCAGGGCTGGCACCCGGGTGAACAGGTTGAGCGAATGCGCGCAGGCGCCGAACGGCTCGACGGGCTTGCCTTGCAAGGCGAGGGGAACATTCAGGAACACCAGCTCGTCAACGTCTGCGCCGCTCACCGACTCGACGCTCAGAACGATGCAGTAAGGGCGCGACTCGGTCTTGAGCACGGCCTGCGGGCCGTTGGCGCCAAAGCGGAGTGTGAGCCGCCCGCCGGCCAGCGCTGCGGCGGTGGCAGGCAGCTCCTGTCCCCGGACCCGTGCCAGCGCGCAAGGTGAAGCGCCGGGCGCGCGGAGGTAATTCGTCCCGGTGGCACGGTCCACAAAGCCCAGGTTCCGGCCCTCGGACGAAATGGCATAGCGGACCAGGGGGTTCTCCAGGACGAGGGGCACAGGGTCCCCGGCCCAGGCGGTGGCGGCGAGAATCGGCAGGCAAAGGATGAAGGATCGTGTTCGCATGGTGCGTGCGCCGGACAGCGTAGGGCAGGCCGCCAAGATCCGAAAGCAGATTTCGCGCGGGGTTGCCGCTTGCAACAGCGGGGACGCTGAACTAGCGTCAGCCCCGGCCCATGCAGCCGAGTAACAACGCCTCCACCAACGCCGGTGCTTCCGACCACTCCTGGATGGAGGCGTTCACGCCGGGCCGGCTGGCGCTTCTGATCGCGCTGTTCCTGTTCGTGCTATACCCAGCCGTGGTCCTCGGCGCGCAGACGTTCTTCTATCAGGACTACGGGTTGTTCACCTATCCCAACGCGTGCTACCTGCGGGACAGTATTTGGCGCGGGGAATTGCCGCTCTGGAATCCGCTGAACAACTGCGGCGTGCCGTTCCTGGCGCAGTGGAACACGTCGGTCTGCTATCCGCCGTCGCTGGTTTATGCGCTGCTGCCCTTGCCGTGGTCGTTGAACGTGTTCGGGCTGGGGCATCTGGTGCTGGCGGGCGTGGGCATGTATCTGCTCGCGAGGCGCTGGACGCAGAACCGGCTGGCCGCGAGCATTGCCGGCGTGGCGTTTGGGCTGAACGGGCTGATGCTCAACTGCCTGCTGTGGACGAGCAACCTCGCCGCCCTGAGCTGGCAGCCGTGGGTGATCCTCGCGGTGGAGCAGGCCTGGCAGCGGGGCGGCGGCCGGCGGCTGGCGCTGGCTTCGCTGGCGGGGGCCATGCAGATGCTGTCCGGCGCGCCCGAGATTATCCTGTTCACGTGGTTAATGCTGTCCGCGTTGTGGCTGCGGGAACTGGTGTGCCAGCGAGTGCCGGTTGCGCTGGGGGTGCGAAGGTTTGCGGTCGTGGTGATTCTGGCGGCCGGGCTGGCCGCGGTGCAGTTGCTGCCTTTCCGGGACCTGGTGGCCCACTCGGAGCGTGACGCCTCGTACGGCGAGGCGGATGCGTGGCCCCTGCCGGCCTGGGGCTGGGCGAATTTCATCGTGCCGCAGTTTCATGCGTCGCAATCGTTGTTGGACACCTACCACCTGGCGGGGCAGTATTGGACAAAGTCCTATTATGTCGGCACGGGCGTGCTGGTCCTGGCGCTCGTGGGCATCTGGCGGGCGCGTCAATGGCAGGTCCGCTGGCTGGCCGGCGCGGCGTTTATGGGGCTGGTACTGGCGCTGGGCCATAATGGGCTCCTCTATACCTGGCTCAAGCAACTTGTGCCGGCGATTGGATTCGCGCGCTACCCGATCAAGTTCATCGCGCTGCCGGTCTTTGCCATTCCGCTGCTGGCCGCCTGCGGATTTCATGCCTTGCAGAACGCACCGGCGCAGAAGGCTGGACGAAGCCTGCTCCTTCTCCTTGGCACAGGCTCTTTCGTTTTGATTGTGGCTGCGGGATTGCTGGTTTCCGCGCACCAGTCGCCGGTGTCCGGGGAAAGCTGGGCGTTGACACGTCAGGACGGCGTGGCGCGAATGGTGTTCCTGGCGGGGGTAATCGGCGGCATCGGCGCGTTGCTGTTCGCGGGCCGAACGCGCACGCGGGCCTTGCTGGGGGCGGCAGTCGTGGTGCTGATCGGGTTGGACCTGACCGCGGCGGCTCTGCGGCTGCACCCCACGGTGGACAAGCGGGCGTTCGGACCGCTGGAGTTAAACATGTCCTCCCGGCCGCGCTTGGGGGAATCGCGCGTGCTGGTGAGCCGGCAGGCGGAAGCCTTTCTCAACCGGCTGGGCATGACCAATGCCGTCGCCTATTGCGCCACCGTTCGCGGCGCACTGTTTCATAACAACAATCTGCTGGAGAACCTACCGAAGGCGGACGGCTTTTCCTCACTCCGGCTCCGGCGGACCACGGAACTCATGACGGCTCTTTGGGATACGAACATGCTCACCTACACCAACCTGCTCGCGTCCCCGTTGGCAGACTTTCTGGGCGTGGCGTGGGTGACGGCGCCGGACAACGTATTCGCGTGGCAGGCGCGAGCCGGTTCATTGCCGCTGATCACGGCCGGACAGCGCCCGGTTTTCGCCGACGATCAGCAGTCTCGGCAGGCGGTCACCGCCAGCGACTTCAAGCCCCGCGAGGTTGTTTATCTGCCCATGGAAGCGCGGACGCTGCTGGGCGCTGCCGCCGTTCCTGACACCAGCATTCTCTCCCCGCAATGGAGCGCAGATCGAGTCCGATTCAGCGTCCAGACTCCGGCGCCGGCGATGGTGGTAATCGCGCAGTCGTTCTACCCCAACTGGCGCGCGATGGTGGACGGGCAGCCGGTTCGGCTCTGGCGGGCGAACTATGCCTGCCAGGCCCTCGAAGTGCCCGCCGGGCAGCACGAAGTGGTGTTGGTTTACCGGGACCGGGCGTTCTATCTGGGAGCACTCCTTTCGGCGCTCTCGCTGGGGATTTGTTTGGTGCTGCTGTGGCGGAACGGCGACCGGACCGCTCACGTGCCCGGGTGATTGTTCAACGGGCCTGCGGTGTTGCGGCGGGCGGGCGGGCGGCGGGTTGC
>CAZHEW010000035.1:0-15299 GCA_964531815.1 uncultured Verrucomicrobiota bacterium | reverse complement strand
TTCCGCCATTGGGCGCCCGGGATACGTCGGGGGAGGCGGGCGGCCCTGCGCCGCCGCCGCGCCGAAATGATGTAAACAGTGGCAGTTCGGGCGGGGTACTGGTAAACCACACAGTTGGAAGTTGGCCTGTTGTGCACTCGATTGATTTTCTGCAGGACCTGGCGGTGGTGATGATTGTGGCCGGATTGGTCACGGTCGTCTTTCATCGTCTCAAGCAGCCCGTCGTGCTGGGGTACATCATCGCGGGGGTCATCATCGGCCCGCACACGCCGCCTTACGCGCTGATTCATGACGAAGCCAACATCAACACGCTCTCCGAGCTGGGGGTTATTCTGTTGATGTTTTCGCTGGGGCTGGAATTCAGCCTCCGGAAACTCACCCGGGTGGGCGTGCCGGCGCTGATCGCCGCCCTGCTGGAAATCCTGGTGTTGTTCTGGGTGGGTTACGAAATCGGCCATTTCTTCGACTGGCCCTTGCTGGACAGCATCTTCCTTGGGGCGATGCTGTCCATGTCGTCCACCACCGTCATCATCAAGGTGCTCGGTGAACTGGGCAAGATGAAGGAGCGCTTCGCGCAGTTGATATTCGGCATCCTGATTATCGAGGACATCCTGGGCATTGCTATGATCGCGCTGTTGTCGGGCATCGCCATGACCGGCAGCTTGCGGCTGGGGGATGTGGGGATGACGCTTGGGAAGCTGGGCATTTTCCTGGCGGTAACCCTGGTCGCGGGTTTGCTCGGCGTGCCGCGCCTGATCGGCTATGTGGCCCGTTTCAAGAGCAACGAGATGTTGATCATTACAGTGCTGGGCTTGTGTTTCGGCGTGTCGCTGCTCTCGGCCAAACTGGGCTACAGCGTGGCGCTGGGGGCCTTCGTCATCGGCGCGGTGATCGCGGAGGCGCGGGAGATTCACCGGATCGAGGCGCTGCTCGAGCCGGTGCGGGACATGTTCAGCGCGATCTTCTTTGTGGCTATCGGGCTGTTGATTGATCCAAAGCTGCTAGTCACCTACTGGCAGCCGGTGGTAGTCATCACGCTGGCCGTGGTTGTGGGGAAGGTGCTGACGTGCTCCTTCGGCTCCTTTGTTGGCGGCAATGACACCCGCACCTCGTTGCGCGTCGGGATGGGCCTGGCGCAGATTGGGGAATTCTCCTTCATCATCGCGTCGCTGGGCGTGACTCTCGAAGTCACGAGCGCCTTTCTGTATCCCATCGCGGTGGCGGTTTCGGCCATCACCACGCTGCTCACGCCGTATCTGATCAAGAGCGCGGATGGCGCGGTGGAGTGGTGGGCCCGCGTCGCGCCCCAACCGCTGGTGAACAGCCTTGACCTCTATACGCGCTGGGTCGGCGAACTGGGCATCCAGCGGCAGGGCCGCATGGCCGTGAGACTCGCCTTGCGTTGGTCGGCCCAAATGGTGCTCAACGCCGCCCTGGTCGCCGGAGTGTTCATCGGTGCCGCGTTCGTCGAGCTCCATCCCCCGGGCTGGTTGCAGAAGCTGGGCCTGCGGGCCGAAGGACTCAAGGCGACGCTGTGGCTGGCGGCGATGGTGGTATCGCTGCCGCTGCTCATCGCCACCTTCCGCAAGCTCCAGGCCCTGGGCTTGCTGGTCGCCGAAACCAAAGTGAGCCGCGCCGCCGCGGGCGAGCGGACGGAGGCAACTCGCGCGATCGTGGCCCAGGTTGTTCCTATCGCCGGCATGGTCAGCCTGGGTTTGTTTGTGTTCATGCTGAGCTCGGCGCTGTTGCCCTCGCGCAATGTGATGATTGTGCTTCTGCTTATCGTGGCGGTCACCGCCTGGTGGCGCTGGCGTTCTTTCGTCAAAATCTACTCAAGAGCGCAGATTGCCTTGCAGGAGACCTTCGCGCAGCCCCCGGCCCCGCGTCCGCAGAGTCCCCCGGCCGCGCTGCAATCGCTGTTTCGCGAAGCGGACGTGGAAACAGTCATCCTGTCCGCGGGCTCGCCGGCCACCGGCAAGCTCATTCGCGAGCTCGAGCTCCGCACGCGCACCGGCGCAAGCATCGTCGGCATCGAGCGGGACGGGTTGAACATCATCAACCCCAGCGCCGACGAAGAACTTCAGGCGGGGGACCAGGTGCTGCTCCTGGGCAACCGGACGCAACTGGATGCGGCGCGCAGGTGTTTTTAGTCGCGAACCGAGCACACTGACGCCTGGCCCGCAGCGGCCTACTTCGTCCGGCCGTACGACTGGATGTCGCGGGCCAGTTCGCTTGCGAACGGGCGGAGCGCTTCCCACGTGAAGAAGACAAGGCCCTCCGCGCCGCACTCGCGGGCCATGGTCATCTGCTTCCGAATCTCGGCCGCATCCTTGAGCGCGCCGTGGCTGGTCTTGACGCCGATGGTGATGTAGAAGGGGAAGCCTTTTGGCACATGCGCGCGGTTGAGGCGCGCGGCTTCGAGGAACGCCGCATCCGTGTAGCGATAGCCTGAGGGATTGATCCAGTCCAGGATGCCCTCATTGATCCACGTCACCCAGTCCTGGCAGACCTCGGACTTGTTTGTGTAGGTATGGCACCCCCAGACGTAGCTGGAGACGGGCAGGCCCGGCTTGGCCTTGTTCACTGCCGCGCGAATTTCGCGCGCGAGCGTGTTGATCTGCGCGGTTTTCCACTTCTGCCACTCGGGCCAGATCGGATGGGCGCGCGCCGAGGCGGTGGCGGATCGCGCCGCCCGCTTGCCCCCTTCCGTGTCAAGCGTCTCGGAGCCGGCGTTGACGATCTTCGCGAGGTCCACGTTATGCTGCTTGAGAAACTCCGCCCGGCCGGTGTCGGTATAGCCGACGCGGTTGGGGCAGCGACAATAGTCCAGGCTCAAGCCGTCCACGTTGTAGTTGGCGACCAACTCGGTGATGAGCGATACCTCGTAACGGCGCGCCTCGGCGTTGCCGGGGTCAATGTACCCTCGGCGGGCGCCTTCGTAGAAGAACGCCCACGACGGGTTGCGCTTCAGCAATGCGTTCGGCCCCGCCTCGCCGCCCTCGGTGGCGACACAGAATACAGGATACACCTTCAAGCCCTCGGCATGGGCGCACTTGATAACCTGGTCAAGATAGGTCCTGCTCTTCACCAATTCTTCGGGGGCGACGCGGCTGTCCCAATACACAACCGAACCCTTGCCGGCGGAGAGCAGAAAATCAATGCCCGCGGCCTTGATCTGCTTCATGGCCTCGCGCAGCCTGGCTGGATTGGCAGCCTCCTCGTAAAGCCGGGCATAGACGCCGATGCGTCCGGGGCTTTCGCTCGCAGCGGCGGGCAAGACGATTCCGGACAGGGCAATTGCCGCGGCGGCAAGAAAAACACGGGCGGGGCTCATAAGACGTTTTGGCGGATTCTACGCGAGCCCGCCAACTCAAGGCCATAAAGAATGCAATGTGCCCATACAAAGAATCGCCCGCGGGGCGGGCATGGAGCAGACTACGAAATGTCCGGGCTAGAACCGCACGTGCTTGACCGTCAGGCCCTGGTTGATGAGCTGGCAGAGCGAGTCAATCCCAACGCGCAGATGCATGTCCGTGTAGTCGGCTGTCACACGCTGGTCGCTCTGCAAGGTCTTGATCCCTTCCGGGGCCATCGGCTGATCGGACACCAGCAGCAGCGCCCCGCTGGGGATCTCGTTGTGGAACCCGGTGATGAAGATCGTCGCCGTTTCCATGTCAATCGCCATGCACCGGATGCGCCGCAGATACCGCTTGAATTCCTCGTCATGCTCCCACACGCGGCGGTTGGTGGTATAGACCGTGCCGGTCCAGTAATCGCGCCGGTGATTGCGGATGGTGGTCGAGATGGCCTTCTGCAGGCTGAACGCGGGCAGCGCCGGCACTTCCGGCGGGAAATAGTCGTTCGAGGTCCCCTCGCCGCGAATCGCGGCAATTGGCAGAATCAAGTCCCCCAGCTTGTTCTTCCGCTTGAGCCCGCCGCATTTGCCCAGAAACAAACACGCCTTGGGCTGGGCGGAGCTGAGCAGGTCCATGATGGTCGCCGCGTTGGCGCTTCCCATGCCGAAGTTGATGATGGTAATCCCCCTGGCCGTCGCGTTGAGCATGGGCCGGTCTTCGCCCCGCACCGGCACGTTGTGCCACTGGGCGAACAACCGCACGTAGTTGCTGAAGTTCACCAGCAGGATGTACTTCCCGAAATCCGCCAGCGCCGTGCCCGTGTAGCGCGGCAGCCAGTCCGCCACGATCTCGTTCTTGGCTTTCATTGTTCTATGTCAGGCCTTCGCTTCCCCCGGCGCTCCGAACTCGTGCGCCGGCCGCAGGAAGCGCATGTAACTGTCCCCGTGCTTGAGCAGCTTCTGCTCCTTCCAATGCTCCGGCAAGCTCAGCGTGTCGCGCCGCGCGTGGCCGAGCACCAGCAACCCGCCCCCCCGCAGCAGTTCCGGCAGCGCCGCCTCGTCCAGCAGCCGCTGGGCCGGCGAGGTCGAGCGCCGACCGATGTTCTTCTCGCCATACGGCGGGTCCGCCAGGATCAGGTCGAAACGCTCGCGCGCCGCGGCCAGTTGCGCCAGCGCCGCGAACACATCCTGCACCCGCGTCTGCAAAACCCCGGGCGGAAAGCCCGCCGCCTCGAAGTTCTGGCGCAGCACCGCCGCGTGGCGCGGCGAATTCTCCACGCACACGGCCGCCGCGGCGCCGCGGCTCAGGCATTCCAGGCTCAGCGCGCCCGTGCCGGCGAACAGCTCCAGCACCCGCGCGCCCGCCACCCGCCCGCCAAGGCTGTTGAACACCGCCTGCTTGACCAGGTCGGGCGTGGGGCGCACCGCCAGCCCTTTGGGCACTTTCAGAATCCTGCGAGCCGCAGTTCCACCCGTGATGCGCATCCCCGACTTTAGCCCGCGCCCCGCAAAATGGCACGCAGGAAAACGCTTCGCGCCCAATCGCACGCCCTCCAAAGAATTGCTTTTCAACCCGGCCAGCCTCCAGTAAGACTGCTCCATGCCAGAGCCCCCGAATAAGGGAGAGAAGACCTTCCGGGGCATCCCGGTTTCCGCCGGAGTATGCCGCGGCAAGATCGTCTTGCTCGGACGCGCCCGCCCCAGCATCGCCCCGCGCCAGTTGACGGACGCCGACCTGCCCGAGGAGATCAATCGCCTGGAAAGGGCCTTGGTCCAAACCCGCCAGCAGATTCTCGATATTCAGCGCAAGGTCGTGGAGGCCATGGGCGCCCAGGAGGGCAGCATCTTCGACGCCCACCTGCTCGCGCTGGAAGACCGCACGTTGATGGACGAGGTCATCCGCGTGATTCAGGAGCAGAAGGTCAACGCCGAACACGCCTTCCACACGATCGCCGAGCGCTACGCCGCCACCCTGTCCGCCATTGAAGACGACTACCTGCGCGAGCGCGCCGACGACATGCGCGACGTCACCGGGCGCGTCCTGAACAACCTCGTGGGACTGGAGCCCGAGGCTGAGCTGCGCTATCTCAAGGAACCGTGCATTGTCATCAGCCATGACTTGACGCCTTCCAACACCGCCCAACTGGACAAGCGCAACGTGCTGGGCTTCGCCACGGATGTCGGCAGCAAGACTTCCCATACCGCCATCATGGCGCGCTCGCTCCGCATCCCGGCGGTGGTCGGACTCAAGGACGCCAGCGGCCATGTGGCCACCGGCCAATACGCCCTGCTCGATGGCCACAGCGGCTTGCTCGTCGTCAATCCCACCGACCAGACCCTCTTCGAGTACGGGCAGCTCATGCTCAAGAAGGCCACCTGGCGGCAACGGCTCCAGGACATCCTCGCCGAGCCCGCCGTTACGCTGGACGGCCACCGCACCCTGCTGAACGCCAACATCGAACAAGCCGCCGATGCCGAGCAGGTCAAAGCCAACGGCGCTGAAGGCGTCGGGCTGTTCCGCACCGAATACCTCTTCCTCAAACGCGATCACCTGCCCGGCGAAGAACAGCAATACCAGGCCTACCACGAAGCCGCTGCCGCCCTGAAACCGCTCCCGGTGGTCATCCGCACCCTGGACCTGGGCGGCGACAAGTTCCTCGCCCACATGCCGATGCCGACCGAGCTCAACCCGTTCCTGGGCTGGCGCGCCATCCGCATCTCCTTGCAGGAACGCGACATCTTCCGCGCCCAACTCCGCGCCATCCTCCGCGCCAGCGCCGAGGGCAACGTCCGCGTCATGTACCCAATGATCTCCGGCCTGGACGAATTGAAACAGGCCAACGCCCTGCTCGAGGAATACAAAGCCGAGTTGCGCAAGGAAAAGGTGCCGTTCGACGAGAAACTCCAGGTCGGCGCCATGATCGAAACCCCCTCCGCCGCCGTCGTCGCCGAATCCCTCGCCAAGCGTGTCAATTTCTTCAGCATCGGCACCAATGACCTCATCCAATATTCCCTGGCGGTGGACCGCATGAACGAGAAGATCGCCCACCTCTACGAGCCGACGCACCCCGCCATCATCCGGCTCATCAAAACCACGGTGGACGCCGCTCACCGGCAGGGAATCCGCGTCAGCGTCTGCGGCGAGATGGGGGGCGACCCGGTGCTCGTGCCCCTGTTGCTGGGCCTGGGCGTGGATGAATTGAGCGCCGCGCCCTCGCTGGTGCCGCCCATCAAGTTTCTCATCCGCCGCCTCAAGTTGAGCGAAGCCCATGAACTGGCCGCCTCCGCCCTCAACTGCGAGTCGGCGGAGGTCATCCTGGCCAGTTGCCAGGAACTGGCCCGCCAGATCGCCCCCAGCTTGTTCGAGAGTCTATGAAAGTCATCATCCTTGCCGCCGGCTACGCCACCCGTCTCTACCCGCTGACCCTCACCCGCCCCAAGCCCCTCCTGCCGGTCGCCGGCAAGCCGATGATTGATTACGTGCTCGATAACCTGGCGCCCATCGGCGGCATTGACCGCATCTACGTCGTCACCAACGCCAAGTTCGCCTCCCATTTCCAGCAATGGGCCGCGGATTACCGCGCCCGCAAAGCCCGGCTCAACTTCACCATCGTCAACGACCTCTCCACCGACGACACCAACAAGCTCGGCGCCATCGGCGACATCCACTTCGTCCTCAAGAGCCAGAACGTCAACGACGACCTCATCGTGGTCGCCGGCGACAACCTGTTCAGCGAGAAACTCTCGGCCTTCGGCCACTACTGCCGCGAGCGCAACGCCCCCGTCCTGGCGCTTTATGACGTCGGCAACCTCGAGCAAGTCAAGAAATACAACTCCATCACCCTCGACGGCGAGGGCCGCATCGCCTTCTTCGAGGAAAAGCCCAAGAACCCCGCCTCCACCCTGACCGGCATCGCGCTTTACTACTACCCCAAAGCCACCCTGCCGCTGATCCGCCAATACATCGCCGAGGGCAACAACCCCGATCAACCGGGCCGGCTCATCCAGTGGCTCTACCCCCGCATGCCCGTCTATACCTGGAAAGTCCCCGGTCTCTGGTTCGACATCGGCTCCAAAGAAACCCTCGAAGAGGCCAACCGCATCTTCGCCCGAAGTCCAAAGTAACAACGGATTCAACACCCCGGTTGACCGTGTGCAGCGGCAACTGGCTCGGCCACGGTGTTTCTTGCATGGGCGGCGTTCGGCGTGTTGACGGAAGGCGGAAATGCCGGACCAGGCCTGTGCCGGCCGACAGCCTCACCTACTGCCGCAAGGCCGTCGGGGACGGCGTGTGCCTGGATCTGAGCGGCAAATAATGCTCCAAAACCCTCGACAACGCTCCCGGCTCAGCCGACCTTTTGCATGCGTGGACAAGCCGCCGATAATCAGTGAGGCGCCAGCCCAGGTGGCGCCCGTTGAGGTGTTGCCGCCCCTGCCTGCCCGCCCGGCCCCGGCGGCGCCATTGGACGGCCCGCCCATTCACGCCATGGCCGCTTTGATTCTTGTGGCGGTGGACACGCTATGGGCGCTGTTTGACTGGATTCCGGCAGATTGGATCGTGGCGATCCCGTCTTGCTTTGCCGCGGTGTTTGTTCCGACCTTTCTGATTCAGCGCCAGCTTAAGCAGGATTCCCGGGGCCGTGCCCTGACGTTTGCCACCATCCTGGCGGTGCTGGCCGCCATCCCCACGTTTATCACCGGCACGCCTGTCGGCCTGGCCTTGCTGGCTTGGACCGGTCTCGGCAAGCTTTTCGGCAAGCTGCCGCTCAAATAGCCCGGAGCGGCTATTCTACAATCTGCAATACGTATTTCGGGGAGAGAAGGCTGCCGTTGCCCGGGGCACCCATCCGGTTGTATTGATAATCCAGCTTGTAGCGGTATTCGATACTGCTGACCCCCGGCGGCACCGGGATGAGGCCTTCCCAGCGGTTGCTGACCAGCGGGGTGGGACGCATCTGGTAGGTCCCCCGGTCGGCAATGATCTGGGGCTGGATGCTCTGCCAGCGGATGGTTTGCTGGCGGGTGTTCAGGGCGACTTCGACAGCGTAGAGATTGTTGGGGTTACGTTTCTGCTGCAGGGGCGTAAGGTTCGTGAGCTGGGTGGCGCACCCGGCCAGCAGCAGCGACAGAAGCAATAGCGGCAGAGATTTCTTTAACATGCACCGCAGCTTGGCAAACGGGGGTTTGCCTGTAAAGGCGCTTTTTCCGGGCGCGCGCGGACGCGGCGGACGGGCGATCAGTCCTTGCGCCTGAAGACCTGACTGGGGTCGGCAAGGTTCAGCACCGAGAGGTCGAGGCCGGCGCCGGGAGCGCGTTCCTGGGCGATCTGAAGCTGGAGGGCAACGCGCTTGACGGCCGGCGCGGTGAAGTACTTCACGGCGCCGACGCTGACCTGTGCTTTGAAGACCACGAGCAGGAGGCAGTTCTCGTCCACACAGGTGACGAGCATGCTGAACTTCTCGCCTTGCTGATAGACGCTGTTGAAGTTGGTTTCGTGGACCAGCCCGGCGATGGTTTGGTTGGCCATGTAGGCGCCGGAAGCCAGGGCGGCAACGGTGGTGAGGTCGAATTGCCGCGCGTCCCCCTGGCTGGTGATGAGAAAGCCGCCCTTGTCAATGATCAGCGCGGTGGTCGCGTCGCTGCGTTCGAGCAGCTCGCGCAGCTCAGCGTCGAGGCGCGCAATGTCTTCCTCGATGAGTTGGGGGAGGGTGCCCATGTCATGCGTACTGCGGCGTTCCCTGGCTGATAAACTTGTGCAGCAACATGCGGGTGATCATGTTGAGGGCTTCAAAGACGCCTTCGCACTTGTGGGCGCTGGCGCTGAAGGAGGGGACCTGGACCTCGCGGTTGTTTAGCAGAAACTCCATGTACTCGGCGGGAGCCACGTTGGGGAGATCGCGCTTGTTGTACTGGAGGACGTAAGGGATTTCGGCGAGGTTGAGCCGCAGCGTCCTGAGGTTGTCTTCCAGGTTCGCAAAGCTCTCCACGTTCTCGGACATCTTCTCGTATTGGGAGTCGGCCACGAAGACAATGCCATCCACGCCGCGGAGCACGAGCTGGCGGGTGGTGTTGTAGATGACCTGGCCCGGGACGGTGTAGAGCTGGAACTTGGTCTTGAAGCCCTTGATGGACATGGCTTCGATCGGCAGGAAATCGAAGAACAGGGTGCGGTCGGAGCTGGTCGCCAGGGAGACCAGCTTGCCCTTGTTGCCGGCGGCGGTTTGGACATGGTCATGGACCTGGACGAGGTTGGTCGTCTTGCCGCCCATCGCGGGGCCGTAGTAGACGATTTTGACCTGCAGTTCTTTGCTAGCTTGATTGATGATGGCCATAAGTTTACTTGGCTTTGTGATCGAGTTCAGCGGCGAGGGCCGCCAGTTGCGCGGTGGGCAGGGGCTCGCCCGCGCGGCCGAAGGCGGCGAAGAAGATGGCGTTCACACGGAAGATTTTCCACGGGATGTTGCCGACGGTAAAGTTGACGTTGTTCAGCTCGCCCATGCGCAGTTCCCGGGTGCATTGGCTGATCTTGGAGAAGATCTGCGGCAGAAACGCCGCGAGGGTGTCGCCGTTGACATCGGGCCCCAGCCGACTGGCGACCATCAAGCCGTCTGGCAGGGCAATGAGCGCCCCGGCCACCCCATCAAGCCCCGCAGCGCGGGAAACGACTTCGTTGGGGGTGGCGTACTTGGCCACAAACTTCGTGCCGGGGGAGGGGCACTGACTGCCCGCGTCTGCCTCCGACCGCACGGTCTCGGACGTGTCGTCCCAGACATAGAAGTTCGTGTCCTCCTGCTTGGGCGGGGCGGGAGTGGGAGCCGGAGCGGCTTTGGCACCCCGGGCTGGCGGCGGGAATCCTGAGAACAGGTCCGGAATGGCGGCGTCAACAGCGACCCTCTTCCGGGTCTTGCTCGCATCTTTCTGCCGGGCCAGGAACAGCGGGGCAACGACCTTCAACGGCAGTTCGAGCACGGTGGCGTCGTAGGCGGAGAGCGCTGGCCGCGGCGCCGGTTTCAACCAGGAGCGCAAGGTTTTCCAGGTGAAGGCGACACGGCCTTGCTTGAGGGCGCGCTCCACGCTCTCGGCCGGCAGTAGTACTTTGGCCTCCGTCAGATTCAACTGAAGGAGTTCCCGGCGGACGGATTCGGGCCAGCCTTCGGCCACGGAGGACACGCTCACCGACAGGGAATCGGGATCGTTCGGGGCCGCGGCGCGCACCACCGGCGGGGCGGCGGTGGCCGGTGCGGGCTCTCGCAGCTTGAGAACTGGGGGGGGGTGAGGGGCAGAAACGGGCGGCTGCGCCGTCGGGGGTGTGGGTGTGGGCGCAAAGGTAATGTTGGCACGGGCGGGCGGAACGAGCGGCGCTGCGGGAGCCGGGGCAACCTGGCGCGCTGACGGCAGGCCGTCTGTGGGTAAGGCCGAGGGCGGCCTGGCTGGGCCGATGGCGAGGATTCCGCCCTGGTTGCGCCCATCGAAGGGGCTGGAGATGTCTTCCGGAACTTCAACATGTCTCTGCACGCGCCGACAGGTGATCAGGGCGGGATTGAGGCGGGACAGAATCTCCCCCAGGGGCAGCGGGACCATGACGCGATCACGGTCGTTCTCCATGGTGAAGAAGTCGGGCGCGGCCTGGCGGAGTTCGCCGAAGGAGATTTGCACCACCCCGCGGGAAAGCTGGGAGAGTACCTTCTCCAGGGGGATCATAACGGTTAGGGCGCCCGCATCGGTGTTGATGACCCTGGCCTGCAATTCCAGCGCCAGTCCAGCGAGGATAGACTGCAAGGGCAGTTCGATTCCCCGTCCGTTGTGATGCCCACCCTTGTTGCGGGGCGCGGCAGGCTCGGGCTGGGTATCTGTGGCAACCGCGCCTGCGGTTGCCGGAGCTGCCGCCGGCGCCGACTTCGACTGGTCCGGGGCGGAGTTGTCAACCAGCCTCCAGAACAAGCTTCTTAAAGGACGAATAATATTCAAGTTCATGCCATGCTCAGCGCACGTGTGTCTTGGCGGTCATTTCAACCCCGGCGCGGATTCGTGGCATTCAAAGGAACCCTCTGCCGCGGGGCGCCTGCCAGTGGCCGGGCCGTGCCGGACGATGGGCCGCCCTGACTGCTCGTTTTGCGCACGATTCATTGTCTTGTTGCGGTTGAACTGAGTCTGGCGGCCTTTGGCGCAGGATTTGTGCCATGAGCGGCCGAAGAGCGGCGGAAAACGCTCATCTGCCGCAGAGCGAGCATTCGGCGGCGAGTGGCGCGGGTGGTCTGGATGCGCTCGCTGCCGCTTTTGTCTCATCACTGGACGAAATGTCCTATTGCCGTCTGCATGGGGCGGCTTTGGCAGACTGCGCCGCCGCCGGACAGCGGGCCGCGCCCTTGAATTCAGAGGCCGACGGCGCACTATCCGATAAATCTTCACCCGCCGCGGCAATGGGGAATAGCCCTTGCTGTTGAAGCAGGCAAACACGCCTGGTTTTCAGGCTTGAGTTTGCACCAAGGCCGACATATTAGTGAATACAGGTAGTTGATGGAAAGGCGCCCCAAGATTTTATTGGCGGACGACAATCCGGATTTGCTGGAGCTGTACCGGGAAATGCTGGCGCAGTTGCCCGGCCACCCGGAGATTCAGACCGCAGCGGGCGGGGCGCGCGCGCTGGCTATGCTGGAGGCCGAGCCGTTCCAGGTGCTGATTTGCGATCTGAAAATGCCGAAGCTGGACGGCTTGCAGGTGCTGGCGATTGTGCGCCGCAAGTATCCGGACCTGCGCACGGTGGCGCTGACCGCCGAGGTGGATGAGCAGTTTCGCTCTCGCGCCTACGCGCTGGGCGTGGACCTGTTCTGGACCAAGCCCGCCACCGAGCACGAGACCCGGCTGTTCCTGGAGTGTGTCGCGTCCCTGATCGGGCGCGAATCGGAGGTCGGCTTTCGCGGCGTGCAAACCCGCAGCCTCATGGACATCATCCAGATGGAATGCCTTTCACAGAGCTCGGCCGTGCTGCGCATTACCAATGGCTTGCTCAGCGGGAAGATCTGGATTCAGGACGGCGAGCTGATTGACGCCGAGGCGGCCGACCTCGGCGGGGAGCCCGCCTTTCAGAAGATACTGTCCTGGAAAGCGGGCAACTTTGAAATGCTGCCCGCCGAACCGAACCGGCCCCGCCAGATTCTCAAGTCCTACAACGCGCTGCTCCTCGAATCGGCGCAGGCCCTGGACGAATCGCGCAGCGGCGTGACGGACCCGGGCGCGCCCCAAACGCAGCCCTCGCCGCTGGCCCAGGTGGCAAAGGTCGAAGGGGTCGAGTTTGTGCTGACCATGCAAGCCAGCAAACCCGGGCAACATGCCGCGCGCGGCTTGGAAAACCCCGAGCGCATGGCCGCCTGGGCGCGGCAGAGCCTGGAACGGTTCCGCTCGCTGGGGGATCGGCTGGGCGCGGGCGCCCTGGAACGGATCGAAGGCTTCGGCCCGCAACGCCATGTCACACTGGCGGCCCAGGAGCAAACGGAGTTTTGTGTCGGCTGGAAGAATTCCCTGGCCCCGGACGAGGTCCGGGACCTGATGAAGAAGGTGTTGGCGCTATGGGCCTCCTGAAGCTTTTTGCCAAACCGGCGCCCACCCTGCTTCGCCTGCCCTCCGGCAGCTTCACCGTGGACCGCGAGGGCACCGTGCTCACCGGCACGCTGCCGTCGAGTTTCCCGGCCAATGTGGTCAAGGACATCGCCCGGCAGGTCCTCGCCACCTTTGGGGAAGCCGCCGCGGCCCAACTGCCCCTGGCCGAGCTAATCATCAACTACCCGAGCCTGAAGATCACCGCCCGCGAACTGCGCGGCGGCGCGATCATTTTCCTGGTGCCCAAAGCGCCCGCCTCACCAATGAGCCTCAGCTAACCCCACCATCCTATGAGCGATTACAAATTGGACCAACTCGTTGACCAGGTAGAAAACTACATCGAATGCTGGAAACAGTTCAACAACTTCGTCAACCTGGCGCACAACAAGAAGTTCAGCCTGGAGGACGAGAACCAGTTCCTGGAGATCAAGAGCGTCCTGGTCCAGCAACTGGAGCTTATCCTGGCGACCGTCGAAGTGTCTTCCCCCACCCGCGAGGAGATCCATGCCTTGATTACCGACGCGCCGTCCCTGCGCTCCCTCAGCGAGCTCAACGAAGGCGCCTTGCGCAATCTCGAAAGCCAATGGCACCGGATCTACGTCGGCTGGCACGCCATACTCGGCCAGCTCAAGGTCCGCCAGCGGGGCGAGTCCTCCAAATCCGGCATCGGCTCCGTCTTCGGCAAAAAGAAGAAGTAGTCGTCACGGGCGCATCCAGCTCGCCGGTTGGTAGGGGCGTTTCGCCGAAACATCCCTGTTTGCGCGGGAACGGCCGCCCCGGCGAGGCGTCCCTGTCCGCGGTTGGCCGAGCTTGATGTGTCGGTGAGAAGGAGCCGGGGCCCACACTTCGGGCTTGTCTTCCGCCCCGGTTTGTCGTCTAACCACCCGATGCCAGACTGGATTGCTGTTGTTCTGCTTGGGATTGTTGAAGGGGTCACTGAGTTCCTGCCGATTTCGTCCACCGGCCACTTGCTCATCGCCGAAGCCTGGCTGCACATCCGGCAGACTGACCTCTTCAATGTTGTCATTCAATCCGGCGCAGTGCTGGCGGTGATTCCGCTTTTTCACCGGCGGTTCCATCAGTTGCTCTTCCGATGGCGCGAGCCGGCCACGCGGGACTATGCCGCGAAACTGGCGCTGGCCTTCGGGCTCACCGGCAGTCTCGGCTTCATTCTGGAGAAGCAGGGTTTCCAGTTGCCGGAGCAGCTCGTCCCGGTGGCTTGGGCACTGGTGGCCGGCGGTGTCGGTTTTGTCGGCGTTGAAGCCTGGCTCCGCGGTCGCACACTTAATGACCAGGTCACCTGGATTATGGCCGTCGCCGTTGGTCTTGGTCAGGTTCTCGCGGCGGTCTTTCCGGGCGCCTCGCGTTCGGGCACGACCATCCTGCTTTGCCTGCTGCTTGGCCTGGCGCGGCCCGCGGCCACGGAATTCTGCTTCATTGTCGGCATCCCGACCATGCTGGCGGCGGGCGGCCTGAAGATCTTCAAGGCGCTGCATGATCCGCCCCCCGGCGGGACGCCGGAGCAGTGGGACATGTTGCTGCTTGGCTTCCTTGTTTCCGCGGCCGTCTCCTTCATTGCTGTGAAATGGCTGCTGCGCTACGTGCAGACGCATACCTTCACCGCCTTCGGCTGGTACCGGATTGGCCTCGCCGTCCTGATCGCCATCGGGCTCCTGGCCGGCTGGGGGGTGAATCCTTGAACGGGGCCGCGCCCGCCCGGCGCCCCCGCTGGGAGGACAAGGGGCTACGGGGCGGGAATAAAGATCTTCTGCCCGACAGCCAAGCGATCCGCCTTCAAACCGGGGTTCGCATTCAGAATCTGGTCAACGCTCACCTTGACGTTCTTCTCTCGATACGCCTCGGCAATGGCGCTCAGCGTGTCGCCGGACTTGATGACGTACTCGAAACCTCGGTCGGACGTCCCCGCGCCTGTGGCGGAGGAAGCGCCCTTCGGCGGCCTGGCGCTCGTCTCACGCTTGGGCGGGCTTAGCGGCGCCTTCAACAGTTCCCGCAGCCTGAGCAGTTCGGCGTGCGTCTTCTCCGCGTCGTCCATCCGCTTCCGGTCCACCTCCTTCACCGCTTCCGCCAGGCGATTCAAGTCTTCCGGCCGGGCGTAGCTGGCGCTGGGCTTGGCCAATTGCTCGCGCAGGCTTTGGAGCTCCTTGGAGAGTTCGGCGATCTGCGCCCGAAAAGCCTCCTGCCCCGCCGCCAGGTCGTCGAGCCGGCCGCTCAACTTGTTGAGCCGTTCCTCGGTCGCCACGTCCTGCCCCCGCGACATGGAGGGGACACACAGCGCCAGTATCACCAACAGAAAGGAAATTCGTTTCATGCGCCGACAATAGGAAGC
>CAZHEW010000034.1:0-15352 GCA_964531815.1 uncultured Verrucomicrobiota bacterium | reverse complement strand
CCTGTGAGGCCGCGACAGAACTTCTGGAAGAGGCCGTGGAGGAGCGGGTGGAGGAAATGAAGCGGCACCTTGAAACGGGAATGATGGCTGCGGCGCAAACCCTGTGTGCAGGGGTTGTTGCAGGGCTGCATTCGTGTCGCAGGGTGAACTCCGACGGCGCGCTTGGCTGGGCACCGGACTTTCCAACCGAACACGCTGGATTTACCGTGCAGGAGTTCTGGGAATTATCGCGCTACAAACTGACCCGCGCCGAACGAAATGAATTCCTCCAACGCCTGGCGGACTCCGCGCCCGAATGGAGCGAAATGTTTCGGCGGGCCCTGGGTGCGTGAATCGAGCTGCGGCCATTCCTGACCACTTTTCACCATCACATAAATGAGGGTTCGGTTCTGGTCTCAGCGAAAGCAGCTTGTTTGGGGAGCGCGCGAACCGCGGTCCTGGAATGCTGAACGCTCTTCGCTCCAAACTGGCGGAGTGGCAATTGCATAAAGCGGGCGGCGCGGTGCGCGGATTTGTGTTTGCTTTTCCAGCGCCTCGGCTCAATATCACCCCCCATGAAAATGACCGAATCATGGGCAAGGAGAATGGTGGTTCTGTTCTGTTTGTTCGGCGCGTGCTTCGCCAAAGCCGACTCGCCGCCCGCCACGGTGGAAGCCGCCGCCGCAGGCTCCAACCAATGTCCGGTGATTCCTCCGGAGCCCACCATATTCCCCGAACCGCCGTCGGTGATCTGGCTCGCCCCCCACGAGAGCACCAACTTGAGCATTACCGTTGCGGTCGGCACCCAGCTTAGCTGCCAGTGGCTGCACAATGGCCAACCCATCCCCGGGGCAACCGCAACCAGTCTTGCCATCAATGACTTCAACGCGGCCAAGGCCGGGGTCTATACGTTTGTGGTCACCAACCCATACGGGAGCGCGACTGCAACCACGGTACTTCGCCTCAACAACAGTCCGGTCATACGGGTGGACGGCGCGAGCCTGAGCAGCGCCACGGTTACCCGCACCAACACGGCTGAAATCACCCTGCAAAGCGGGTTTGGCTCCGACGCGGCAATCTACTACACCCTCGACGGCAGCGCGCCGGATTTCACCGCGACGCTTTATTCCGGCGCCCTGACCCTGCCCAACAGCGCCACCCTGCGCGCTGTGGCCTACAACTTCGCTCATACGAAGTGGGCCGAAGCCGCGCCGATCCGCGTCGAGATTTGGCCCGCCTTCCCACTCTCGGTCACCACTGCGGGGGCCGGCAGCGTCAGTCTCTCCCCGGCGCCATACATCGCCACCAACTGCTACCCCAGCAACAGCATCGTCAAGCTCACGGCCACGGCTTCCAACCTCTGGGGATTCGTCGCCTGGAGCGGCGACATCACCGCCGACTCGAGCACCACGACGGTCCTGATGGATCGGCCTCGCGAGGTGCAGGCTGTCTTCGGGCAGTTCCCGCTCCTCGCCACCACGACCGGCGGCGGCACCGTCAGCGTCTCCCCCGCTCCGCACAGCAGCAGCAATGTTTACGCTGGCAGGACACTCGTCACGGTCACCGCCACGCCCCACAAAGGCTGGTCGTTCATTCGCTGGACCGGGGACAGCACCGACACGACCGCCGTCACCCGGATTCTGATGGATCAACCCCGCGCCGCGCAGGCGGTATTCGGCGCTCCGCTCAACCTCTTTACAAATGGCAGCGGGCAAGTGCTGGTGGACCCGCCGACCGGCCCGTACCTGTTTGGCTCGACCGTGCAGCTCACCCCTGTGCCGGCGGAGGGCTACGAGTTCTTTGGCTGGGCCAATGCCGCCAGCGGCAAAGCCAATCCGCTGAACTTCCCGGTCGTCACGGTGCCCGACATTACCGCCCTCTTCGCGGTGCCCAAGTCAAATCCGCCACAGGCCGAGGTCAACGTCGGGCCCTGACCCGCCGGCGACACGGCAGGATCTATCGCCCTCCCCCGTTCAGCGGTCTGGCCAACAACCCCTACGCAAGCGCCCGGGCGGCTTTGACCAGGGCTGCGGCCTGGTCCGGCGTGCCGATGGTGATGCGCAGGAAATCGCGGACCGCCGGGTCGCTGAACCACCGCACGAGGACCTTGCGTTCGCGCAGCTTCTTCAGCCAATCGCAGGCCGCAAACCCCGGTGGACGGACCAGAAGGAAGTTGGTCTGGCTGGGAAAGACCTGGAACCCCAGAGCCTCCAGCTCCCGGCTGAGCTGCCGGCGTGTGGCCATGATCTCCCGGAAGTTGGCCCGGTAATAGGGCAGGTTGTCGAGCGTGGCGACTGCGGCGACCTGACCCAGGCCGTTAACATTGTAGCTGTCCCGAATCTTGTGGAGGGCGGCGATGAGCTCGGGGTGCCCAACGAAATAGCCCACACGCTGGAAGCACAACGAGTAGGCCTTCGAGAACGTCCGCGCCACCAGCACATGCGGATACTTAAGCGCCAGCGGCATCGCGTGCTCGCGCGCAAAGTCCACGTATGCCTCGTCAAGGACGATCACTCCGCGCTGTGCGCGGCAGAGCTCATCCAACCGCTCCGTGCGGTAGCCATGGCCGCTCGGCGCGTTCGGCGTGGTGACCAGGGTCAGGGCGGCGTGGAAGTCCCATTGCCCGCCGCGTTTCAGGCTGGCCGGGGAGGGAATGTCAAACGCCTCATCCAACGGCACCGGGTTGGAGACCGCGCCGTGGATATCCGCCAGCACCGGGTACAGAGAATAGCTGGGATGGAAAAACTGAACGCGCGACGGACCGGAACGCCGCGGCCGCCCCGTTACTGGTTCCACGAACGCCCGCACCGCCATGGCCAGCAGTTCATCCGACCCGTTGCCGACCAGGATGTTCTCGGCGCCGCAGCGGTGCAGCCGGGCCAGCTTCTGGCGCAGTAGCTGGGCTGTGGGATCGGGATAAAGCCGCAGCCGCCCGTCCACCGCGGCCCGCGTCGCGGCCAGGACCCTGGGCGACGGCGGGTAGGGATTCTCGTTCGTGTTAAGCTTGATCAAGCCCTTGATGCGGGGCTGTTCGCCGGGGACATAGGGGCGCAGCTCGCGCACGAGGGGGCGGATGAGCGCGCGCGCGCGGCGGGATGGGGTTAGGCGCATGGTCTAGACAAGATGGTTAGAGGTTTCGATTTCGGTGCCAGCCGCAGGGCGCGGGAGGTTAGCGCCGGCCGGGGCCAGCTACGCCTTCAGGGCAGAGGCACTGCGAGGTCCTTGCATATCTTACGCGCAGTGAACTCCAGTATTTCGCGGTGGCGGGGCACGCTGGACACCCTCTTCGCCGGCCGGTTGACGTAAATGGTGTGGTTGCCGCCCTCGCGCAGGAACTCGCAGCCGTGCCGCTCCAGGTGTCGAATCAGGTCGAGCCGCTTCATGCGGCGCTGAGCAGCAACGGTTCGCGGATGACTTCCTGACCGCGCAACTCCTCTTCGGCAAGGTCCCGATTGGCCTGCAGGACCATCGCCACGGCTTCCGCGAGGTTGGCGCGTGCTTCTTCCAGTGTCGCCCCTTGCGTATTGGCTCCGGGCAATTCCTCCACGAAGGCCGCGTATCCTTCAGGGAACCGGCGGAAGACAGCAGTAAGACTCAGTTTCATAAGCCCAACATAGCCGCTGTCAGGCAACCGTGACAAGCATGCGAAATGACGTGCCTCGAAGAGGTTCCTGCGCCTTACTTGCCGGCCCTGATTTCCGCACTCCGCCCGTGCGCGCTCAAGCCTTCCAACTCGGCAAACTTCTTCACTGCGGGCAGCGCTTTCTTGAGCGACGCACGACCGTATTCCGCGAGGCTGGTGCGCCGCTGGAACTGGTCCACCGTCAGGCCGGCAAAGGAGGCGCCCGCACCGCCCGTGGGCAGGGTGTGGTTCGGACCGGCGACGTAATCGCCCAGCACAGTGGGCGTGCAGGGGCCGAGGAAGATGGCGCCCGCGGTGGTGATGCGCTCCGAGACCTTTCGCGCGTTGCGCAGCATGATTTCGCAATGCTCCGGGGCCAACTGGTTGGCCAGCGCCACGGCGTCGTCGAGCGTCTTGACTTGGATGAGCCAGCCGTTGCGCTCCAGCACCTGCCGGGTGAGTTCCCGCCGGGACAGCTTCGCGCACTGCCGCTCGATTTCCCTGGCCACCGCTTTGAGCAGCTTGCCCGAGGCCGTTGCCAGCCAGACCCGCTCGTGGCCGGTGCCGTGTTCGGCCTGCGCCAGCATATCCGCGGCAACGAACCTCGGATTGGCCGTGTCGTCGGCCAGAACCAGCAGCTCGCTGGGGCCGGGCAGCAAGTCAATGGAGACATGGCCGAATACCAGGCGTTTGGCCGCGACGACGTAGGCATTGCCGGGGCCGAAGATCTTTTGCACGCGCCGGAGGGTGGCGGTGCCGTAGGCCATGGCGGCGATAGCCTGCGCCCCGCCGACGCGGTAAATCTCAGTCGCGCCCGCCACGCGCGCCGCAAACAGCACCGCCGGGTTGATGCTGCCATCCTTGCCGCACGGAGTGCAAACGACAATCTCCGGGCAGCCTGCCACCCGGGCCAGCGTCACGGTCATCAGGGCAGTCGAGACCAGCGGCGCCGTGCCGCCGGGGATATAGACGCCAACCCGCCGGAACGGGTCAAACTTTTCACCCACCAGCGCCCCATGGGAGTTGCGCATCTGCCAGTTCCGGCGCCGTGATTTCCGCGCAAACGCCGCGATGTTCCCTTCCGCCTCAGCCACCGCCGCGCGCAGGGCTTCGTCCGCTTTGAGCGAGGCGGCCACGAACTCCGCCTGCGTGACCGCGAGTTGGTCCGCGCGCAGCCGGGCGCCGTCGAAACGCTCGGTCAGCTCCAGCAACGCCGCATCGCCGCGCGCCTGCACGTCGTCCAGGATTGCCCGCGTCCGCTGCTCGATGGCCGGGTCGAACAGGCTGGAAGCGGCGGCCAGCGCGCGCAGCCGCGTGCGGAAGTTGGCGTCGGTGTGGCGAATAACGTTCATAGGCTACGAGGCTAGAACAAGGCCGGCCGGAAGTCAAAAATGCAGTCTCGCCTTGTTGCGCCGGGACCTTTCCGTTCTAATGCGCCCATGCGCAATCCAATCCTCGCGGCGCTGGACGTGCCGACCGCCGACGAAGCCCTGCGCCTCGTCCGACAGCTCGCCCCGGTCAGCGGCGGGTTCAAGGTAGGCAGCGAGCTGTTCGCCGCCGCCGGGCCGGACATCGTGCGGCGGATTCGCGAGCTGGGCGCTCTGGTGTTTCTCGACCTCAAGTTCCACGACATCCCCAACACCGTCGCGCGGGCGGTGGCCGCGGCGGTGCGGCTGGACGTGCAGATGCTCACCGTGCATGCGAGCGGGGGAATTGAAATGCTGAAAGCCGCGGAACAAGCCGCCCGGGAGACCGGGAAGCAACTGGGCCAGCCCCCCCCACTCGTGCTTGGCGTGACGGTTCTAACCAGCCTCGATGGCGATGCCCTGAGCCAGGTCGGCCTTGCCCCCGATGTCAGATGCCAGGTCCGGCGCCTGGCCCAACTTGCCAGCCAGGCCGGCTTGCGCGGGCTGGTCTGCTCGCCCCGCGAGGTCGCCGAACTCCGGCAGATACTCCCCGCCGCCATGCAGTTGGTTATTCCAGGCATACGGCCCGAGGCGGTGGCAGGGGACGATCAGAAACGAACGCTCACCCCCCGCGAAGCACTCGCCCTCGGCGCGGATTGGTTGGTGATCGGCCGGCCGATTTGCGCCGCCCGCGACCCGCGCGCCGCCGCGGAACAGATTCTCAACGGCCTTGCCGCCGGGGCCGCCAATCGCTAGCGTCAGCCTCAACACCAAACCACTGGCCCCCGCGATCCATGCTATGAAAAAGACTAACCCCCAACTCTCCCGGCGGGCAATGATGCGCTGCTCAGTGCAGGCAACCGCCGGCCTGGCCCTGGCGGCAAACTGCGCCCCCCTCTTTGCGGCGCCTCACCGGCGCCGCTTCAGAATTGGCGCGTGCGATTGGTCCATCGGCAAAATGGCCGACCCGGCCGCTTTCGCCGTCGCCAAACAAATCGGCCTCGACGGCGTGCAGGTGAGCCTGGGCACCATCGAGGACGACATGCGGCTCCGCCAGCCTGACGTGCAGCAGCAATACAAAGACGCCGCCCGGGAAGCCGGCATGGAAGTTGCCTCCTTGGCCATCGGCGAGTTGAACAAGGTCCCATACAAGAGCGACCCTCGAACCGTTCAATGGGTCCGCGACAGCATTGACGTTTGCCGGGCCTTCGGTGCGCGGGTGATCCTCCTGGCCTTCTTCAGCAAGGGCGATTTGCGCGACGACCCCGCGGGAGTGGATGAAGTCGTTCGACGCCTCAAAGCCGTCGCCCCCGAAGCCGAGCGGGCCGGCGTCATTCTGGGCCTCGAAAGCTGGCTTAGCGCCGAGCAACACCTCGACATCCTCAAACGGGTGCGGTCCAAAGCGGTGCGCGTGTACTACGACGTGTGCAACTCCAACGACCGGGGCTACGATATCTACGCGGAGATTCGCAAGCTGGGCAACCGCATCTGTGAACTTCACGCCAAGGAGAACGGCGCGTTGCTCGGCCAGGGCAAGGTGGACTTCCGCCAGGTCCGCGCGGCCCTGGACGACATCGGCTACCGCGGCTGGGTTCAGATCGAGGGCGCCGTCCCGCCCGGCAAGCCGATGCTCGAAAGCTACCAGGCCAACTGCAAGTTCCTGCGCGGCATCCTGGCTTGACGGCTCTGGCCGCTACTGCGGCGACTCGATAGTCTGCGCGATGAGCGGCTGCGCCGCAGGCGGCTGCGCTCGGATCTCCAGCGCGCTCCTCAGCCGGGCGCACGCCGCGCTGGCCTGCGCCGGGTCGGCCGCATGAATCCGCGCCAGCAAGTCCCCTGCGCTGACGGCCTCCCCGGCTTTGGCCAGCGCATCCACGCCCACGTCATAGTTGATGCCCGATTCCTTCGTGAATCGGCCCCCGCCCAAGTCGCGCACCACCTCGCCGACCACCCGCGCGTCGCAGCGCGTGACATACCCGGAAGCCGGCGACCTGAGCTCCATCACCTCGGGCGCTGTATGGTCCAGCGCCAGCTTCCGCGCGAAGGCCTCCAGGTCCGCGCCCTGGGCCGCCAGCATCTCGTCCCACTTCCTGCGCGGTTCGCCGGAGGCCAGGCAGCCGGCGGCGGTTTCGAGCGCGGCAGCAAGGGACTTGGCTTTGCCGGTCTGAACGAGCAGGTGCGCGGCGCAAGCCAGCACCAGCTCCCGGAGGTCGCCCGGCCCCTTGCCCTCCAGGCACAACACCGATTCCTTGACCTCGAGCCAGTTGCCGGCCGCGCGGCCAAGCGGCGTCTCCATATTGGTCAGCAGCGCCCGCGTGTTGACGCCGCACTCAGTGCTCAGCGTCACCAGCGCGCGGGCCAGCTCGCGCGCCTTCTCCAGTGTGGGCATGAACGCCGCCGCGCCAAACTTAACGTCCAGCACAAGCGCGTTGAGGCTCTCGGCGAGCTTCTTGGACAGGATGGAAGCCGTGATGAGCGGGATGGAAGGCACCGTGGCGGTGGCGTCGCGCAAAGCATAGAGCCCTTTGTCGGCCGGCACCATGCGGGCCGTCTGGCCGCAGATGACGCAGCCGACGCTTTGAACGATTTCGACGATGCGCCCGGTCGGAGGCAAGCTCTGGAAGCCGCGGATGGAATCGAGCTTGTCCAGCGTGCCGCCGGTGATGCCAAGGCCGCGGCCCGAAATCATCGGCACCCGGAAGCCCAGGCACGCCAGCAGCGGCGCCAGCGGCAAGGACACCTTGTCCCCGATCCCGCCGGTCGAGTGCTTGTCCACCAGCGGACGCGGGTCGCCCGGGAAATGCAGCACCTCCCCCGAATCGCGCATCGCCAGCGTTAGCGCCTTGGTCTCAGCGCCCGTCAAGCCCCGAAAATAGACCGCCATCAGGAATGCGGCGACCTGGTAATCCGGGATTTGGCCGGCGGTGTAGGCGGTGACAAATTCCCTGATCCGCTCCACGTCGAGGCTTCGACCCTCGCGCTTGGCTTCGATTAGAGGCAGAAATTGCACCCGCCGAAAGTCGCAGACACGTGCCGGAACGCAATGCAAAACTACGCCGCGCATCCTGCGCATCTGCCCGAAGGAGCGCGGACGCCCCCGCCTCTGGACAGAGACCGAGATTGGCAACGGCCGAAAAAGGAGTTACTGTGCCAAGGTCGCGCGAATACCAGTGCGGCAAGATAATGAGAACCGCGTTAGTCGCATGCATCGCCCTCCTGGCCTTTGAAGCCAGCGCAGCCAGCACCCCATCCGGGCCGGCGGTGTATGAAACCCCGGTTGTGCCGGCGTCGGACAACCCCATTGACAAACTGGTCCGGGAGCGGTTGTCCGGCCTGGGCATCCAGCCGGCGCTCTGTTCGGATGCGGTGTTCATCCGTCGCGCCTGCCTGGATGTCATCGGCAAGCTGCCCACCGCCGTCGAGGCCCGGGCCTTCATCGCCGACCCCGACACAAAGAACAAGCGCCGCCGGCTTATCAACCGCTTGCTCCAGCGTGATGAGTTCGCCGACTACTGGGCGATGAAGTGGGGCGACATCCTCCGCATCAAGGCCGAGTTCCCGGTCAACCTTTGGCCCAACGCGGCTCAGGCCTACCATCGCTGGGTCCGCGCCTCGATAGCCCGCAACCAGCCCTACGACCAGTTCGCGCGCGAGCTCCTCACCGCCAGCGGCAGCAACTTCCGCGTCGGCCCGGTCAACTTCTACCGCGCCATCCAAAACCGCACCCCGGAAGGCATCGCATCCAGCGTCGCCCTCACGCTCATGGGCACGCGCACCGACACGTGGCCGACCAACCAGCTCGCCGGCATGGCGGCCTGCTTCTCGCAGATCGGCTACAAACCCACGCGCGAGTGGAAAGAGGAAATCGTCTTCTGGGATCCGCTCAAAGACTTCCCTGAGACCACCAACGGCCTCGCCGCGACCCTGGCTGCGCCCCGGTCAAACTCCCCACCTCTAATCGCCGCCTTCCCGGACGGCACGCGCGTCAAGCTCTCCCCGGACCGCGACCCGCGGGAGGTCTTTGCCGACTGGCTCATCGCCCCCGGGAACCCCTGGTTCACCCGCAACATTGCCAACCGTGTCTGGTGCTGGCTTCTAGGCCGCGGCCTCATCCACGAGCCGGATGACATCCGCCCGGACAACCCGCCCAGCAACCCCGCCCTCCTGGCCTTTCTCGAGAGGGAACTGGTTGCCAACCGCTACAACCTCAAGCACCTCTACCGGCTCATTCTCAACTCCCAAACCTACCAGTTCTCCTCCCTGCCCCGGGCCGATGTCGCCCAAGCCGAGACCAACCAGGGCAGCTACGTTTTGCGTCGCCTCGAAGCCGAGGTGCTGATTGACGCCATCAACCAGATTACCGGCACGTCCGACCTCTATACCAGCGCCATCCCGGAGCCGTTCACCTACATCCCGGCAGACCAACCCGCCGTTGCGATGGCCGACGGCAGCATCACCAGCCCCTTCCTGGCATTGTTCGGCCGCTCTGCCCGCGCCACCGGCATGGAAAACGAGCGCATTAATAAAATGCTCCCTCCCCAGTGGCTCCACCTGCTCAACTCCAGCCATATCCAGCGCAAGCTCGAACAAGGCCCCAGGCTCCACGCCCTCTTCGACCCCAAACGCAAACCCCAGGACATCGCACAGGACCTCTACCTCACCATCCTCTCCCGCTTCCCCACCCCCGACGAGCTGAAGACCGTCGAGGACTATGCGAAGCCCGCGCGGCCCAAGTCCTCAAAACGACGCGAGGATTGGGTGGACATTGCCTGGGCTCTCATCAACAGCCCCGAGTTCATCTACCGCCACTGATTCTATGAGCCAGAACTTCACTTCCCAGCCCCTGCCCCCGGCAGCAGAAGCCATGGGCCTGTCCTTAAGCCTGCCCTTGACGCGCCGCCAGGCATTGCGCGTGGGCCTTTTCAGCACCGCCGGATTGCTCCTCGACCCGGCCCAATTGCTCGGCGCCGACGCCGCCCAGACGCCGCCGCAGGCCAGGCCCGCCTCGGCCAGCGCGGGCGCCGCCAAGGCCAAGTCCATCATCCAGATATTTCTCTGGGGCGGCATGTCCCAGATTGACACGTGGGATCCCAAACCCGACGCCGGCTACGACTACAACGGCTCGATGAAGACCTTCCTGCCTACCAACGTCGAGGGCATCACGCTCAGCGAGTGGTTTCCCCGCCTGGCCAAACAGGCCGACAAGTTCTCCCTCATCCGCAGCATGACCCACCGCAACAACGGCCATGAAACCGCCGCCTACCTCATGCAAACCGCGCACGCCCCCGGCGGCCGCCTCGCCTACCCGAGCGTCGGCGCTGTCTTCGCCTATCTCAAGAGCAACGACTACAAGGGGCTGATCCCCCCTTACGTCGTGCTCACCCAGCCGCAGGGCCGGTTCTCCGAAGAAGGGTTCCTCGGGCCGCGCTTCAAACCCTTCGCCACCGGGGGCGACCCCAACGCCAGCCGCTTCGAGGTCGAAGGGGTGGTCGCCCGCGGCATCAGCGACGACCGCCAGAAGAACCGGCGCGATCTCCTCCAAAAACTCAACACCCTGGGCGAGGCCACGTCCGCCAACCCGCAATTGGCGGCGTCCGAGGAAGCCAAAGAACAAGCCTACGGGCTGATCCTCGGCGAAGGCCGAGCCGTCTTCGATCTCTCGCTGGAGAAAGCCGAGCTGCGCGACCGGTATGGCCGCCATACCTTTGGCCAGGATTGTCTGGCCGCCCGCCGCATGGTCGAAGCCGCCGTCCCCTACATCGTCATCAACTACCCCGGCGGCTGGGATACCCACAAAGACCACTTCCAAACCATGGGCCGGCAATGCCCCCAACTCGACCAAGGCCTGGCCGCGCTGTTGCAGGATCTCCACGAGCGCGGCTTGCTCGACACCACGCTCGTCTGGTGTTCCGGTGAGTTCGGCCGCACTCCAAAGATTGACTGGCAGCCCCCCTGGAACGGCGGGCGCAACCATTACGGCAATGTCTTCACCGTCCTGGTCGCCGGCGGCGGCTTCAAGGGCGGCCAGGTCGTCGGTGCCTCCACTGCCAAGGCCGAAGAGGTCAAGGACCGGCCCGTGTATCCCGCCGACCTGCTGGGCAGCATCTACCAACTTGGTGGCATTGACTCCAGCGCCAAGCTGCCCCATCCCATGGGCCTGGACGCCTCTGTGCTGCCATCCGCCGCTGAAGGCGTCAAGTCCGCCGGCCTGCTCACCGAAATCATGTAGCCCACGCCTCCCGCGCAAACCATGCAGCCCCCGCGCCCAATCCGCTGCCCTGCCCCCGCTATCCAACGCATCATCTTCGTCTCAAAGGAGCGCGCACATTCCTGTCCGCCCGGCCGGTTGCGCGCCAAAGAGGCAGATACATCTGTCCGCGCCCGGGGTTGGTGGCGGCATCAAACGGTGCCCGCCCTTGTCCTAACGACCGCCGCGCTCCTGGCCGCCACACTTCTGGCGCAGGGCCAAACGCGCCCTTACATCGGATTTGTCTATCCCGCCGGCGGGCAACAGGGCACGACCTTTGCCGTCAAACTGGGCGGCCAGAACCTGAACGACGCCAACACCGTCCTGGTCACCGGCCCGGGCGTCTCCGCCCGCGTCGTCGAGTGTTATCGCCGGCTGAACAACCAGGAAATGGCCCTGCTCAACGAGCAGATCAAGCTGCTCAAGAAGGCCACCTCCGCGCCGCCCGCCACCATGATGAGTTCGGACACCCCGATGATGGCTTCGGAAATGTCGGCCTCGCCCACAGCCAACCCGCCGGACCAGGCCGCGCCCGGCGCCGGCCAGACCGAGGCCACCCGCCAGCTCATTGCGCGCATCGAGAAACGAACTGCCGAATTTCGCAACCGCCCCGCCAGCGCCGCCCTGGCCAGTCTGGTCTTCCTGGAGGTCTCGATCGCTCCCGACGCTCAGCCCGGCCAGCGCGAACTCAGGGTCCGCACCCCCCAGGGCGTATCCAACCCGATGGTCTTTTGCGTCGGCCAACTGCCCGAGCACACCCGCAAACCCATGCTCACCAGCAACTCCCAGGTTCTCGGGAAGGAAGCACTCGCCCTCCGCAAACGCCCGCCCGACGAGGTCCAGGCCGACATCACCCTTCCCTGTGTCCTCAACGGCCAAATCGCCTCCGGCGAAGTCAACCAATACCGCTTCTCCGCCCGCAAAGGCCAGCGCCTGGTCATCTCCACCCTGGCCCGCCAGCTCGTCCCCTTCATTGCCGACGCCGTCCCCGGCTGGTTCCAGCCCGTCCTGGTCCTGCGCCACGCCGACGGCACAGAGGCCGCCTATCAGGACGACTACCGCTTCAACCCCGACCCCACCATCCTGTGCGAGGTTCCGCGAGACGGCGAGTATGTGCTCACCATCCACGACAGCATCTACCGCGGGCGAGAGGATTTCGTCTATCGCATCAGCCTTGGCGAGCTGCCGTTCATCACCAGCATCTTTCCCCTCGGCGCCCGGGCCGGCGCGCCCGCAACCATCCGCGCCAAAGGCTGGAATCTGACCTCCGGGGAACTGTCGCCCCCGCCCACCAACGCCGCCCCCGGCGTCCAACTCCTCTCGTCGCGCAAGCAAGACCTCGTCTCCAACCCCGTCCCCTTCGCGCTCGATGCCCTGCCCGACAGCACCGAGCGCGAACCCAACTACCCCCTCAACCGCGCACAGCAACTGACCCTGCCCCGCATCGTCAACGGGCGCATGGATCAGCCGGGCGACTGGGACCTGTTCCGCTTCAACGGCCGCGCCGGCCAAACCATCGCCGCCGAAGTCTTCGCCCGCCGCCTGGATTCCCCTCTCGACGCAGTCCTCAAACTCACCGACGACGCCGGCAAGCTCCTAGCCTGGAACGACGACTGTGAAGACCTCGGCGCCGGCGTCAACACCCACCACGCTGATTCTCTCCTCCTGGCCAAACTCCCTGCCGACGGCACCTACTGCGTCCACCTCGGCGATACCGCTCACAACGCCGGCCCTGAATATGCCTACCGGCTCTGCCTCCGCCCGGCCAAACCCGATTTCGCCCTGCGCGTCGCCCCCTCCAGCATCAGCCTCCGCGCCAGGTCCTCCGCCTCGCTCAGCGTCCACGCCCTCCGCCACGATGGCTTCACCGGCCCCATCAGAATCTCGCTCCATAACGCGCCCCCCGGCTTCTCCGCCAACACCGTTTCCCTCTCCGGCACCCAGACAGTCGTCCGTCTAAACCTCAAGACTTCACTCACCGAAACCACCGAACCCATCCGCCTGACCCTCTCTGGCACTGCCAAAATCGGTGATCGCCAGATCTCCCACGATGCCGTCCCCGCCGAAGACCGCATGCAGGCCTTCCTCTGGAGGCACCTCGTCCCTGCCTCGGAACTGCTCGCCACCGTTTACGACCCGGCTGCCCCGCCCAAACCCGGCCGCACCCCGCCGCCTCTTCCGCCCCCGGCTCTGGCTGGAACCTCACCGGACACTCCCGGCAGCAAGCCCAAGTTCACCAGGCAACAGATTGCCAGCCGCCTCCGCGAACTGAAACTCCTCTTCGAGGAAGGCCTCCTCACCGAGAACTTCTACGCGCGCAAAGTCGCCGAGTGCGACCCGGCCCTCTGACGCCCGGCCCGAGCGCGGATATCCCTGCTCGCCGCTGGTGGGCGGGAGCGGACAGGCGGCCAAGTCAAGCCTCGCTCACGTTGTGAAGCTCCACGCCCAGCTTCTTGAGGGCGTAGCCGGTTTCGCGCAGGTAATCGCCGTAGGCCATCATCCAGTGGAAACCTTTCATTTCCCGGAGCAGCGCCTGGCCGTCGCCTTGCACTTTCACATCTATTTGCGAGCGGCAAATGTCCAGGAACGGGTTGCCGACGATCCGGCCTGCGAACCCCACCCATCGCTTGCAGTCGAAGTCCGGCACCAGGTTGGTGCACACCTGGCCCAGGCGCATCTCCACCTTGGGCGCGGCGCCGTAATCGGACTCGAAGTGCGTCAGGATCTTGACGCGCTCGGCCCGCCGGCCATCCATTTTGCGCGGCGCGGTGCAGTGGGCCAGCGTCACCACGTTGTCATGCGGGAATGTCGGGTCATTGAGGAACACCGGCTTGCCGGCAATGTAGTGCAGCAAAATGCCCGAGGGGATGACCACGAAATCCGATTCGCAGAATGCCAGGTATCCGTCGTCGTTGAGGAAACTCAAGGGCATGCAGGCGGTCGTTTCTGACATCCCCATGATCGTCCCCATGCAGCCGTGCACCGTGATGGCGTCGGTGTGCGCCTCGTCCATGATGTCCTTCATCACCTCGTTGAGCACGAAAGCCCTGTCCAGGAACGGCCGCGCGGTTTGGAGGCTGACGCGCGGCTGCGCCAGGTAGCGGCCGGCGGCGGCCTGGCACCGCCGGACCAGGTCGGCGTTCTGCCGGGCCGCCTTGAGCCGCGGCTCCAGGTCCTTGTAGCTGTAATCCACAATCTCCAGCTTCCAGAGGTTGCGCGCGATCTCCGGCGCCTTGCGCCCGCCCGTGCCCCAGCCGCCTGCGCCGCCGATGGCCACGATGCGCTTGCCCAGGGTGTTCTTCAACCCGTGCAGCGCCCGCAGGCGCCAGAGCAGCTCCTCGGGCCGATCCACCACCACATCCTCCAGCCCCAGGCCGGTCCGGTCAAACTCGTCCACCGCCTTGCGCAGGAAATGGGGATGCGCGATCTCATACCACAGGTAAACCGGGCCCGAGTCGTGGCGCAGGAACATCAGGTTGAACTTCTGCGGCGAGATCAGCTTCTGCAGGATATCGCCCCCGCCCCCGGCGGCATAGACGAGCATTGTGTCATAATTCCCCTGGGCAGCGGCGGAGGCCTTTTCCGCGTTCGCGACCGCCGCCAGCGGCAGGACTTCCAGCCCGAAGTCCGCCTTGGTCTTGAGGTTGGCCAACTCGGCGCTGATGCGGTTCTTCTCGGCGGCGACGTCCGCTTCTGTCTGAATCCCGCCCCACGAACGCCAGCTCGTGTGCTCGCGGCGCTGGGGCAGCGCGTAGGTCAACACCGGTTGCACCTTGAGCGGCTTCATCGCCAGCGGACCCCGCGCCGACAGCGCCAGGGCTGGATCGGCTGCGAAGCCGTCCAACGTCGAGAATGCCAGCCCGGTGGCGGCGGCTGCGCCGACCCGGAAGAGGAAGTCGCGCCGGTTGAGGCCCGCAGCCGGGTGCGCACTGGCCGCCGCACAGCAGCCGCAGTTGCACGAGTGGAGTGAGTGATTCGATTTCACAGTCATCCCATAGAGGGATGGAAAAAGGCGTTTGCACCGGCTTGATTCTCCGCCACAAGGCGGGATGAACAAACCAAGAGCTACGGTATCAACGCCGCATCAGTATTGCGTCC
>CAZHEW010000033.1:0-15353 GCA_964531815.1 uncultured Verrucomicrobiota bacterium | reverse complement strand
TCTCTGCAATCAAGCACTAGAGTTGGTATAACGTATGCGAGTAGTCAGACGCGTCTGTTCGCAGGCAGTTGCCCGGGGCGGGAGCCAGGAATCGCCCCAAATCCGAAAAGCCAAGACCCGAGCCTTTTGGCTGGCCAGCGGATCGAGTCGTGGCGTAGAGTACGTCGTCCTATGCGTTGCAGGTCTCTGATCTGGCTCTTGTTGAGCTCGATGCTGTTCGTCCCGGCCGCTTGTGTCGGCCCGCGGGGCAAGCAGCGGGCAGCGGAGCCGGCCGGGCCGCGTAAAGCAAACGCGGTAACAACAACGCAGCCGGCGGCAACCGCGGTTGCGCCTGGGCTCCCTGCCACGTTGCCAGACCAGCCGCCCCCTCAAGAAGCGCTCCCAACCGTCGCGCCGGCTGTCACAGCTCGCGCCCGGCGCAGCGCAAGCGGTCCCTCGCTGCGCCTAACGAATACCCCCGCTCCGATCAGCCAGCTCGTCCGCCGCCCTTCGGCCCTGCTGCTGGAGAACGCGCTGCTCGACACGGCTGAGCCGCTTGCGCTGCCGATCCCCGATCACCTGCGTGCCCCGGGTGATCCCGGCGCCTATGTTGTCCAGTCTCGGGTGCCGCTGAACGATGCCTTCCGCGCCCGCTTGCGCGCCGCCGGGGCGGCCATCATCGCCTACATTCCCAACCAGGCGTATCTGGTTGGGGCGTCGCAAGCCGTCGCGCAGCGGCTGCAGGCTGACCCGCAGGTGCAGGCTGTCCTGGCTTACGAGCCCTACTTCAAGCTCAAGGCGCCGCTGTTGGCGCTGGCCCTCGAACAGCAAGCCTTGCCGGAGACTCCGCCCCTCAACCTGACGCTTTTCGCGGATAGCGCCGCCGCGGTGCTCGACCAGTTGCAGGCTCTCGGCGCGGAGGTCCTGGGCGATGGTTCCTCTCCTTTCGGGCCGGTGGTCAGCGTGCGCGCGCGGAGCACCCGCAATCCGGCCGGCCCCGCCGCCCTGCTCCCCGCGCTGGCGCGCCTTGCCGGCGTGCAGCAAGTGGAGTTCGCGCACGCCCGGGTCATGGCCAACGACCTGAGTCGCGCCCAGGTTGCCGTGGCCGCCGACACGACCGCCCCGGTCAACTACCTCGGCTTGACCGGCACCAATGTCATGGTGAGCGTCGCCGATTCGGGCGTGGACACCAACCACCCCGACCTGCAAGGGCGGATTTTTTGGGATGTGCCGGCGAGTGGGGTTGACTCGAATGGCCACGGCACGCATGTCGCCGGCATTATCGCCGGCAGCGGCCTGCAGTCTCCTACTGTCACCCAGGCCAGCGGGTCGGCCATGCCGGGCACGAACCTCCAATTCCGCGGCCAGGCCCCCGCGGCAAGAGTTCTGGCGATTGCCGCCGACCCCGGGCCGGCTTCGGATTGCTATCTCCAGCAGACCGCCGCCCGCAACGATGCCTTCATCTCGAACAATAGCTGGCACTACGCCGACGCTCCCAGCTACGACCTGGCCGCGGCCCGCTACGACGCTGCCGTCCGCGACGCCCTGCCCGGGGTGTCCGGAGCCCAGCCGCTGTTGTTTGTCTTCGGGGCCGGCAACACGGGCAACGCCAGCGAGGACGGCTCGGGCGGCAACGCGGATTCGATTCAATCGCCGGCCACCGCCAAGAACGTCATTACCGTTGCCGCCGTGGATCAGGCGCGCTTAATCACCGAGCAAGCCTGGCAATGCACAACCGTCAATGAAACGAATCTCTGCCAGACCAACTCGCCCTGGCTGGGACTGACCTTCACCAACAACGTCGTCGCCGCTTTCTCCAGCCGCGGCAACGTGGGCGTCGGCCTCGAAGGCGCGTTTGGCCGCATCAAACCCGATATCGCCGCCCCCGGCACGTTCGTTGTCTCCGCCCGCTCGACGCAATGGGACCAGGAGGTCTACTACGGGCCGCCGGGCGCCTCCAACAACTATTCGGCGGTGCTCAGCAATCTGAACGAGACGCTCGGGCCTTTCTACCGCTACGAATCGGGGACCAGCCTCGCCGCCGCCACGGTTTCCGGAAGCCTGGCACTCATGCAGGAGTTCTTCCAACGCCTGGGCCGCACCAACAGTCCCGCGCTGATGAAGGCATTGCTGATCAACGGCGCGCGCCCGCTTGCCGCGCCCGGCCCCTTCCCACCGCACGCGCCGACCAACGCGTCAGGATGGGGCCTGGTTAACCTCACCAACAGCCTGCCCGCCGCGCTCTCCAACGCCCTCGATGGCGTCGCCGCCCCCATGCATGTCTTCGACCAGGACCCGGCCAACGCCCTGGCCACCGGCCAGAGCCACACGCGTTTCATCTCGCTCTCGCCCGAGGCGACCAATGCCCCGCTGCGCGTCACGCTCGTTTGGACTGATCCCCCGGGCAACCCCGCCGCCGGCCTGAAACTCGTGAATGATCTGGACCTGGTCGTCACCAACCTGGCCACGGGCGAGGTCTTTGTGGGCAACGACATCCCCCCAGGCAGCAGCTCCAACCAGGCATGGAACACGGCCCTCCCGCCCAACGCGGACATGGTGAACAACGTCGAGAACGTCTATCTCTCCCCCCAGCTCGGCGGCAGCTACTCCGTAACGGTCGCGGCCCGGGCCGTGAACGTCAACGCTGTCACTGCCCGGGCCAATGATGTGGCGCAGGATTACGCGCTGGTGATCGCCAGCGGAGACGGAGCGGAAGCGGACGCCCTGACTGTCACCGACGCTCCCATCGCGTCCGTCACTTCCGCCAGTGTGACGTTGGTGGCCAATGGTTTTGCGCCGAGTGCGGGCGTCTCGGGCGGGCTTTTGTTGAATCAGCGGGTGGGCGCCATGGGGCCGTTGGCCGGCGGCGGGACCATTCCCTGGCCTGGCGGCACCAACGGCGTCATCGCCGCCGGCCTCACCAACCAATGGCGATTCTATGTCCTGACCAACGACCAGAACTACCTGCATGCCGCCTTCGTGACCTTCATGGCGGCGGATCTTTCGCTGCCCGCGCCCGGCCTCCACCAGACAAACCTGGGCGCCGCCCAAGCCGAGCCGGACATTGACCTTTACGTCTCCACCAATCCCGCGCTGACCAGCCTGGACACCGCCGCCCTTGAGGCGGCCGACAAGACTATTGGCCGCTGCGGGACGCACGCAGTTGTTTTCAGCAATGTCGAGCCTGGCGCGATTTATTACGTCGGCGTCAAGGCGGAAGGCCAACAGGCTGCCGAGTACGCTTTTATGGGCGTATTCAGTCAACTGCCCTTCGGGGAGCAGGACTCGGGCGGCAGTTGGCTGCTGCGCGGCATCAACCTGCCGGCCGTCATTCCGGATGGGGTCGCGGCCCGGCCGGGCGTCACCAACGTGGTTGCTATTGCGCCGGCGCCGGTTGCAGTCCGGCGCGTCGTCGTCACCACTGAACTCTGGCATGAAGGCGTGACCAACCTTCTCGGCACGCTAAGGCATGGCCGGAGGTCTGCCGTGCTGCACAATCACTCCCTGCCCCCGGGAGAGCCGGTGCCGGGTGAATACAACTGGGTTTATGAGGACAATGGCGAAGGCGATATTCCCGGCGCTCGCCCCACCGACAGCCCGGGCAGCTTGCTCAATTTCATCGGCGAGCCGGGCCTGGGGGTTTGGCTGCTGACCCTCGCCGACAACGCACCCGGCCCGACCGGCCTGGTTCAGAACCTGACTATCCGTCTTGACCCGCAGAACGCGGAAACTGGCACTCCACATAACGTGTCCACCAACGCCTTCGCCTACGACTTTCTGGAGATTCCCATCGGCGCAACCAACCTGACACTCTGCCTCTCCAACGATACCCCTGAGCCCTTGCCCCTGGAGGTTTACCTTCGACAGGGTGGCGCCCCTACCCAAACGGTCTTTGACCGCCGGCTGTTGGCCAATGCCGCCGCCGAATGCTGGACTCTTACTCCTTCAACCCTGCCGCCGCTCGTCCCTGGGCGCTGCTACATCGGCGTCTTCAATCCGAATGCGCTCACGCAGTCCATCCGCCTTGAAAGCAGCGTGGGCGTTGATCCCGGCAGCGCCGAGCCCTTCATCTGCACCGCCGCCGGTCCGACCTCCCTCCCGGACGATGCGGTGACCAACGCCAGCCTGTTTGTGTCAGACAACCGGCCCATCGCCGCGGTCGAAGTGGGACTGCTGGCAACGAACCACTCGCGCGTCTCCGACCTGGCATTCACCCTGATCAGCCCCGCCGGCACGCGCGTGCGGTTGTTCGACGGGCGCGGCGGAGCCGCTGCCGGCGAACTGGGCGGGGTTGTGCTCCGAACCAATATCTACCCCACCTTTTATGCAGGCAACTACACCGCAAACCGGACCAACCTGTTCGTGGGTTACAACCCGGGCATCCTGACGATAGACTACGATTTCTACGTCGCTCCCGACACCTTGCATGTCTATTACGGCAGCGAGTTGATCTACCAAAGCGGGCTGGTCAGCGACAACAACTGCGTCTCGATCCCCTTCGGCCCGGGCGTTCAGACAAACAGCGCCGCCGAGATTGTCATCGTCATGAATGAGGGAACCAACGATGACACCAATTCGCTCTGGGAATACACCGCCACCGTGGCCAGTTGGGGCCCCGGCTACGTTGTGTTCACTGAGAACACGAACCGGGCGCAGGTGCCGATTAAGTTTGCGTCGCCGCCGTTCCAGCCGGACGAGGCGAGCTGGGATTTCTACTGCCTGCCCGAACAACCGCTCCGCGCCCTGGTTGGCGAATGCGCCTACGGCGCCTGGCAACTGGAAATGTGGGACACCCGGGCCGGGGCCGGCTCCCCGGTGCCGGAGCTGGCCAGTTGGCAGTTGCGCTTCGTTTTCCAGAACACCGCGCCGGTGCCCATCGAGTTGACCCCCGGGGTTGCTCGCGCCAACACCATTCCCCCCGGCCAGATCGCCCCGTTCGCGGTCGAGGCGCCCGCCTGGGCCACCCGGGCGACCAATCTGCTCGTCCAGGCGTCCGGGCCCGTCAACGTGCTGTTCAACCAGAACCTCCCGCCTTCCGGCACCAACGCCGGCGATGTCACCCTGCTCTCGGAGGCAACCGGCGGAGTTCGCACGCTGGACACCGGCGGGCTGCCCCCGCTGGTTCCCGGCGCACGCTATTATCTCGGCCTCTACAACCCGGGGCCGGGCGACGTCACCGCCGCCTTGCTGGTGGACTTCGACATCATCCCTCTGGCCAACGGCGTGCCCTTCAACGCAACGAACGCCGGCAACACGCTGCCGCACTACTTCTCTTACGATGTTTCCTCCAACGCAACCGCCGTCTCGTTCCAGCTCCTGAACCCCGGCGGCAACCTGAATCTGGTCGCCCGCCGGGGCGGCGCCCTGCCGACGCTGGCCAGCTTCGACTACAGCAGTTTGAATCCCGGCACGAACAGCGAAGGCATCGTCCTCCTGCCCGACTCCGCACCCGTCGCGCTCGCGCCCGGGCGCTGGCACCTCGGGGTTTTCAATGCCGGCCCGGCAAGCGCCGCTTACACCATGCTGGCGACCGAATACACTAATGTCTTCCCGAACATCATCACGCTGAACAACGGGGATGCCTGGCACGGCAGCAACTCCGGAGCGGAAGATGCCACTGATTATTACCGCTTTGTTGTCTCGACGAACGCGGTGCGGGCCCAATTCGAGATCACCGACCCCACCGCCGACATGACCCTGGTCGCGCGCAAGGGGCTGCCGCTGCCCAACGGGGCCGACTATGATTGCCGCAGCGCCAACGCCGGGCTGAATGACGAGTTGATCACGCTTTTTGACTCCTCGAGCCCCGTTTCACTGACCTCAGGTGATTGGTTCATTTCCGCTGTCAATGTCTCCGGTGTGCCCGCCGACTATATCATTACCGCGACCGAATTCCCGGCCTACGGCCTGGATCTTCGCATCACGGAATGCCAAGCCTTTTACGACCGCTTCTGTCTCCACTGGACTGCGATGCGCGGCATCCACTACTACGTCGAGGGCAAGACCGACATCAACAGCACCAACTGGGCGGTGGTTTCCCCGACTTTAACCGCTGAAGAGGACACGGCCTTGTACTGCGTGGAGTTGCCCTCGCCATATCACTTTTTCCGCATCGGCGAGGGACTCGTCATTGCGGACTACCCGGCGCCTGTTCCTATCAACTGTATAGCCACTGGGGCCGACGGCGTGCGCCTGCAGTGGGCGGCGCCGGCCGCCAGCCAATTCCAGGTGCAGTGGACGCCTTCGCTCACACCGCCGGCCTGGACCCCCTTTACCGACGTCCTCACCTCAACCGACGGCACGTTCGAGTTCCTCGACGACGGCTCGCAAACGGGCGGCCTGGCCAACGGGCGCTATTACCGCCTGCAGCAATTGCCTTAAGGTCCGGCTGCCTGCCATGCGCCCGCCGGATTCACGCTCGGCAGGACCCGGACCCGCTGCAGAGCCCCAACGCGGGATTCATGGAGGGCAATAGCCCCGCGAGACAGATCGGCTGGTTTGCGGGCCCGGAAACCGGCGCGCCGTTCCTCAATTGAGCGGGACGCCTCGGCGGATGTAGGTAGGCACGTCGAGGTCTTCGCCCTTGTGGATGGTGGGCTCGCTCTTGTCAAACCGCCCTTTGGAGACGATTTCCAGGGGCAACTGTGTCTGCCGCATCCTTGAGGCGCTCTTGCGCTGGCGCAAACTGCCGCTGCCTTGCCGTGCCAGGAGCTGCTCGACCTGCTCGGCCGGCAACGCGGGCGCCGGCGGGACGAATCGCGATCCGGCGCGCCCCTCCGTCAAGGGGGGGAGCAGTTGCTGACCGAGTTCCTCGCGGCTGCCTGCGGCCCCGGCATTAAGCTCGCGTTCCGGGTGCTTCCGGGCGGCAACCAGCGTGATGGCCAGGCGATCCTTGAAAGCCTCGTCTATGGCGGCGCCCATGATCACCTGCGCGCGCTCGCACTGGCGATTGATCTGCTCCATCACGCGGTTCACTTCAGCCATCGTGAGGTCCGCCCCCCCGGTCAAACTCACCAACACCGCCTCGGACTCGCCCAGCAACTGGCCGCCGTCGAGCATGGGATGAGCCAGCAGTTTGTCCATCACCTCGCGGGACCGCGTCGGCCCCATCGCCTCGGCGATGGCGAGCGTGCTTTCGGCGTGGCGATCCTGGATCAGGGCCGCCAGCTCGGTGAAATGGATTTCAATCAGTCCCTGATGCCGGAGCAGCCGCCAGACGCCATGCACGCCGGCGGCGAGGAAGTCGTTGATGATTCTGAAGGTCTCGAGCACGCTGGTATTTTCATCAATCAGCTTGAAGACCTTCTGGTTGGGCAGACAGATGGCGCCGTCGGCGGCGGCCTTGAACTGGGCCAGGCCATGCTGCGCCACGCGCTGCCGGCGGTGGCCTTCGCAATCGAAGGGCATCGCCACAAAGCCCAACACCAACGCGCCCGCCTCCTTCGCCGCGCGGGCCGCCACCGGCCCGATGCCCGTGCCCGCGCCGCCGCCGAGGCCGGCCAATACGAAGGCCATATCCGTTCCATCGAAAAGCGCTTGGAGCTTTGGGAATTGCTCCTCGGCCAGCGCGCGCCCGCGTTCCGGGTCGCCACCGGTGCCGAGCCCGCGCAGGAGCGGAGTTTCGAGGAGAATCTGCTTCGTTGCGTGGCAGGCAGCCAGCGCGCGGGCATCCGTGTCCACCGCCGCGAAGTCCGCGCCGGGCAGGCCGTTCTTGAGCATCAACTCCATCAGGCTGATGCCCGCGCCCCCAACGCCGATGATCTTGACGGCCGGAGTTTGGCTGGCCGTTGCTGCCGCCGCTTCGTTCTGTGCCTTTGTGATCATGAGGATTCTCTGGGATGGTTAAGGACGCCGGAAGAGCTGGCCCAGGGTATTCTTGAGCCCGCCGGTCAGCGAGGATTTGCCGCCGCGCTTGCGCTGGGCAAAGGAGCCGAACTTGACCAGCCCGATTGCGGTGGCGAATTCCGGCTGGTTGAGGGCCGACTTGAGGCCGCTGATCGAGTTGGTCTGGCCGAGGGTGGCGGGCATCTGAAGGACTTGCTCGGCCAACCGGGTGATCTGTGGAATGTGCGCCCCGCCGCCGCACAGGAACACTCCCGCCCGCAGGTAGTCCAGAACGCCCGCCTGCTCGAGGTCCTGGCCGATGAGGTTGAATATCTCCTCCAGCCGCAGCGACATGACGCGGCGCAGGTGTTCGAGATTGACGGTCTTATGCGCCAGGCCGTGTTCGTTCGGAAGGGTGAACGTCTGCCCCTTGTCGCCCGGATCCACAAAGCTGGAGCCGTGCTCGAGCTTGAGCTGCTCAGCGCGACTGAGCGGCACCTTCAAGCCATACGCCAGGTCGTTCGAGACATGATCGCCGCCCACTGCCAGCGAGCCGGTATGCTTGATGATGCCATTGGCGCAGACGACGTAATCGGCGGTTCCGCCCCCGATGTCAATGACCAGCGAGCCGAGTTCCTTCTGCTCGGAGGTCAGCAAGGCCAGCGCGGCGGCCAGCCCATTGAAAACGATCTCGTCCACCTCGAGTTGCAGTCCTTTGACCGTGCGAATTGCGTTTTGCAGCCGGTTGCGGTTTCCATGCACGACATGGACGTCCACCTCGAGGCGCGAGCCCAGCATGCCGACCGGGTCGGTGATGCCGTCCTGGCCGTCCACGATGAAATGCTGGCGAATGGCGTGGAGGACGTGGTTCTCGGCCGGGAGGTTGATCGTCTTGGCGTTCCGGATCACGTCCTGCACGTCTTCTTTGGTAATCTCGCGATCGGCGGAGGCTACCGGGTAAACGCCGCGGTTGTTGAAGCCCCGCAAGTGCCCGCCGGTCACTCCGAGGTAAACACTGCGAATCTCGACGTCGGCCATTTTCTCCGCTTCCACAATCGCGCAGCGCACGTCTTCCTCGGCCAGCGCCACGTCGGCAATCTCGCCTTTGCGGACGCCGCGCGAGCACGCCTGGCCGAGGCCGACGATATTGAGGCCGCCGTCGGCGGCGAGGTCGCCAACCACGGCGCAGACTTTGGAGGTGCCGACTTCCAGACCGACGATGATAGATGAGTCGCTAAACATGCTTCTTTCTGGGGCGTAAGGATTTGGCTGGCCTCCGGGCAACAGACGGAACCGCCGCCGCCTCAAACCAGCGAAGTGGAACATTGTTGCTGACGGCAAGATCAAGCGCCGCGATCGTGTTGGTCGTTTGCCGGCCCAGCTCGAGAATGGCATGCCAGCGCCGCAGTTGCTGCCTGGGTTCGGTCGCGGCGAACGTCACCTGGCTCCCCTGCCCCGTCGTGGCCACCAGCACCTCGGGGGCGGAAACATCCACGCGTTTCAAGTCCACCAGCCCGGCCATCGGCGATTCTTTGAAGGCCTCGATCAGCCGCAGGGCGGCCTGGACCTGGGGCGCGTTGATAAAGCGGCCGGGCTGGAGTTCGGCGGGGGCGACGCCGCCAATCACCGGCAGCGCTTCGTCGGCCGGGTTGACCGGCACGGCCCGCTGGCGCGGTTCCAGCGGCAACATGACATGGCCCGCCGCGTCAAGGTGATAAACCGCCACCGCGCCCACTTCGCCCGGACGCACGATTGGGAGGTTGACTTGCGCAACGGGCTTGCGCTCCGTAATGCGGATACAGACGGTATGGGGCAGGATTCGCTCGATGGAGACCCGCTGAACCAGCGGCACCATTTCCAGGTCCCGTTTGACCCGCGCCAGGTCGAGCGCCAGCAAGTTCTCTCCGGTTCTTACCCCCGCCCAGAGGCGCAATTGGTCCACGGCGATAACGCCGTCCGTCTCGGCGTTGATTCGCCGGATGGCAAAGGCCTGGTTTTTATAGACGAGCCGATCCAGCGCCCAATCCCAGCCGCGATAGAGCAGATACAGCCCAAAGACTGTGCTAAACACGGCGCCCAGGACGAGCGCCGTCAAACGCGTCCGGGCGGCGCGGACCTGGCTGGAGCGCAGTCTTACCTCCAGCACCTGCTCGCGCCCCAGCCGCCGGTTTCTGGGTTTACGTTTGAACCACATGTTTTCGTTTGAGTGCCAGTTCCACCATTCGGTGGCAGAGCTGGGGGTAGGCGATGCCGGCGGCGGCGGCGGCTTTGGGCAACAGGCTGGTCTCGGTCATGCCGGGCAGTGTGTTGACTTCCAGAACCACCATCTCCCCGCCTGGCTGGACGATCACATCCACGCGCGAATAATCACGACCGCCAATCGCTTTGAAGGCGCCCATTCCCGCCGCCTGGATCCGGGCGGTCGTCGCCGCGTCAAAGGGGGCCGGGCAGAAGTAATCGGTGGTTCCCTCACTGTACTTGGTCTGGTAGTCGTAGATGCCGGTCTTGGGCCGGACTTCCACCACCGGCAGCGGCTCGTCTGCAAGGATGCCGACGGTGCATTCGCGGCCGGAAATCTTCTCCTCCAGCAGCACGCGCGAGTCGTGCCGCATCGCTTCCGCCAGCGCCTTGCTCCAGTCGGAAACGCGCTCGACGAACTGCAGCCCCACGCTCGAGCCCTGGCGGGCCGGCTTGAGCACCACCGGCGGATCCCAGCCCATCGGCCAGCTTGCAGCGGACGACTCGACCAGCAGAAACCGCGCGGTCGGAACCCCCGCCGCCACACACCGCTGTTTGGTCAGATACTTGTCAAAGCCGATGCGGCTCGCCTCCGGGTCGCACCCCGTGTAGGCCATGCCCAGTTCTTCCAACCGGCGTTGCACGGTGCCATCCTCTCCATAGGTGCCATGCAGCGTCAGAAAGACTACGTCCGTCCCCTCGGGCAATTGCCATTCCGCGTTCTGCGGATCCACCTCGCTGACGTGATGGCCCAGAGACCGGAGCGCCTTGGCGACCTGGGCCCCGGACCGCAGCGAGACTTCGCGCTCGGCGCTGATTCCGCCAAGCATTACCGTGATGTTGAGCTTTGTTAGTGCGGGATTCATTCTCCTACCACTTCTACTTCCATCTCCAAATCAATAGCGCGCTCAGCCCGGACGCGCCGCCTGATAACCTCGATCAGCTCCAACATGTCGCGCGCCGTGGCGCCCCCTCCGTTCACAATGAAATTGGCGTGCTCAGCCGCAACCACCGCCCCCCCCACGCGCATCCCCTTCAAGCCCAGCTCGTCAATCAGTTGGCCCGCGGACAGAGAGGTGGGGTTCTTGAAGATGCACCCGGCGCTCGGCGCCGCCGGCTGAGACTGCCATCGCTTCTGGTTGTACTCGTTCATGCGCTGGCCAATAGCCTTGAACGAGCCGGGATGGCCGCGCAGCACCGCCGAGAGGGCAATCTGCGTTTTGAGCAGCGGGCAGCCGCGGTACTGGGGTTCAAGTTCCCGGCCCATCCGCTCATGCACCTGCCCGTCGAAACCCATCAGCCGAACGGATTCGACCAGGTCGAAAATCGCGCCGCCCATGGAGCCGGCGTTCATGCGCAAGGCGCCGCCGATGCTGCCGGGAATGCCATCCAGGAACTCCAGCCCGGCCAGGCTGTGTCGCCGGGCAGTCGCCGAGACCATCTTCACTCTTGCACCCGCCCCGCAGTTCAATCGCTCCCCCTCCACGGTTATCCGGCTGAAATGTGCGTGTGAGAGGCAAATCACAGCGCCACGAAAGCCGCCGTCTTTGACCAGCAGATTCGAGCCGCGCCCGAGAATGAAGAACGGACAGGCATGCTCACGACAGTAAGCCACGACGGCCGTCAGGTCCGAGTCCGAGGCGGGTTCGACATACAGGTCTGCCGGGCCGCCCACGCGCAGCGTGGTGTGTTTGGCCAACGGCTCGTCGCAACGGATGGCCGTCTCCGGCGAGACGCGACGGGCCAGTTCATCTGCTGCCTCCTGCCCGCTGCGCGGCATGGTCCCAGGAATCGTCTCCGGCGATTTCAAGCAATCCTCCCCGCCGGCAACGGCATGTTGCGCCAATCGGCCATACGCACTCGCGGGTCCCCCGGCGGATCGGAAGGGTTCCGATTAGCCCCGGGACCCGCCGGGCCGGAGTCTGGCTTGGCGGGGATTTCCTGATCGGCATACCGGTGCTTGCCCGCTTCGGCCCCCACGGCAACGAGGATTGCGTTGGCAATCTGTTCCGCCGCGCGGGAGGCATGCCATTGGGCCAAGGCCCCCCGCATCTTCTCACGGATCGCTGGTTTGTGAATCAGATCCGACAGCAACTGCACGAGCACGTCCGGCGAGGCAGTCTTCTCTTCGAGCAAACAGGCGGCGCCCGAGGATTCAAACGCGCGGGCATTGTGAAACTGATGGTTGTCCGTAGCCGCCGGATACGGGATGAGCACCGCCGGCAGGCGCAGGGCCGCAAGTTCAGCCAGCGAGGATGCGCCGGCCCGGCAGACTGCTGCCGTCGCCGCCCCGAGTGCAACATGCATCTCGGCAAGGAAGGGGCGGACAATTGCCGTCAATTGAAGACCCGCGTAGGCCCGGGCCACCTTCTGTGCGTCGCTGGAACCGGTCAGATGCAGCCACTGCCAATCGGGCCCGCGCGCCTTCAGGATCGGCAGGGATTGCAGCAGCAACTCGTTAATCCCGCGGGCGCCCTGGCTGCCGCCCATCACCAGGAGAACGGGCCGCGCGGGGTCGAGGCCCAGTTCGGCTCGGCAAGCTGAGGGCTCGCGGACCTCAAAACATGAGCGCACCGGCGTGCCCGTCACGGTCAGGTTATGATTGCGCAAGCGGCCCGCAGCCTCGGGGAACCCCACAAACGCGCCGTGCACAACCCGCGCCAGCCATCGGTTGGCACGGCCTGGGATCGCATTGGATTCATGGATGAACGTGCGCGCGCCGGCCATTCTTGCGGCCAGGATCGGCGGCGCGCTTGTGAATCCGCCCATCGCGAGAGCCGCCTGCGGCCGGCGCGATTTGAACAGCTTTGTGGTGCTTCGGTAGGATTGAATAAACTTCCGCAGGAACGCCCAGCCCCCGCCACGCGTCAACCCGACGGCCGGCAGGGTAATGATCTCCATGCCGCAGACTCCTCTAACCGCATGCTGGTCAACATCCTTGGGGGAAATAAACAGCATTGCCGCGCAGCCGCGCCGCGCCAACTCGCCGGCTACGGCCAAGCCCGGGAAAAGATGTCCACCCGTCCCGCCGCAGGCGATGGCGACTTGGACCGGGGGGGAGGTTGCAGGGGTCATGGCACCGGCTGGGCGCTCCGGGCAAAGGGATTTGCCAGGTCGCCCGCTGTCAACACGCTCCGCAGGGCCGGCTCCGGCTCGCCCGCCCGCCGCGCAATGCTGAGCAGCAGTCCCACGCAGATCAACATCGTCAAGAGGCTGGATCCGCCGTAGCTGATGAACGGCAGGGGCAACCCTTTGTTGGGCAGCGCGCTGGTGACCACGCCGATGTTGATAAAGGCCTGCAGGCCAATCAGGAACGTGATCCCCGAGCCGAGAAGCATCCCGAATGTGTCCGCCGACCTCTTCGCGATGTGAGCCCCACAGAAGATTATTGCCACGAACGCCGCCACCACCAGCAAGGTTGCGATCAACCCGAGCTCCTCCCCGACGATGGAGAAGATGAAGTCCGTATGGTGTTCCGGCACAAAGCCCAGCTTCTGGCGGCCATCGCCCAGGCCTTTTCCCTGGAAGCCACCGCTGCCGAGCGCCACCATCGCCTGATAAGCCTGCAAGCCGGTGTCCCGCCGGGTTTCCTCGACGTGCAGCCAGGAGTAGATGCGCCCGGAACGCATCGGATTATGGTAGATGAATAATCCCACTCCGATCGCAGCCGCAAGCACAGGCGGCAGAATATACCCGAGGCGAATACCCGAGACCAGCAGCACCAGGCCGCTGACGACGGCGAGCACCAGCGCATTGCCCACATCCGGCTCAAAGAAGATCAACCCCACGGGTATCCCAATCAACACCCCGGGAAAGAGAATCCCCCGTTTCCACTGCGGCATCTGGCGTCGGTAGAATTCACCGTAATAGGCCAGGGCGATCAGGAGGGCAAGCTTGGCAAACTCCGAAGGCTGGAACCGCATGCCCCAGAGTTTGAACCAGCGCCGCGCGCCGTTCACCTTCGCGCCGAAGTGCTCGTCAAGAACCAGCGCCAGCAGCACCACCGCAATGCCCAGCGGCACCCACCAGATTGTCCTGAGGTGGCGATAATCCAGCAACGCCGCCGCCAGGCAGGCTGCCAGGCCGAGCGCGCACCACACGGATTGCATGGTCAGGTAACGCGTGCCCGCCTGTGCCATGCTCGAGCTGTAAAGCATCACCATCCCCAGCGCCAGCAGCGCGGCAACGCATGAAATCAGAATGGTGACGGCCACTTTCATTTGCCAAAAGGAGCGCCCGGCGCCGGCGGGTGGCGCCCGGTTGCGCGTCGGGATTCCTACATTCCGGGCGGCGCGGCCGGCGGCGGGGCGGGCGGAGCCATTGGCACCGTTTCAACTGGCGCAGCGGGCGCAGCGGGCGCAACCGGCTCAACCGGCGCAGCCGTCGGCGCAGCGGCCTTCACCGGAATCTTCAGCTTCTGCCCGACCTTGATGTTGGTGGTCTTGAGGTTGTTGGCGGCGCTGATCGCTTTCGGGGTCGCGCCAAACTGCCGGGCAATGCGGATGAGAGTATCTCCGGATTTCACCGTGTAGATCTGCTCGCCGGTTCCAGCTCCAGTCTCGGCTGGCAAGGTTTGGGGCACTGCCGATGCCGCAGCGGGGGCTGGCGCAGGAATGCATATCTTCTGTCCGATCTTGAGCTTCGTCGGCTCAATGCCGGGATTGGCCTCCATGATCGCTTTTACGGAGACATGGTGATTCCTGGCAATTTTCTCGAGGTAATCTCCTTTGACAATGGAATATTCGGCCGCTTCGGCGGGAGCCACCGGCGGTGGCGCGGTCGTTTCCGGCACCAACGGAGCGGCGACCTCCACCGGCGGTGGGCTGGTCTGAGAGTGAGGAGGAGGAGGAGGTTCAACGAAAGCTGGCAGCTCGTTGGTTTCAACCACCTCCTCGGGCGGCACAGGCTCCCGCGATTGGCCGCAACCTTGCATGAGCAAGGCCATGAGGCCGATACCGTGAATGGCCAGGACACAGAAGACCGCGATCTTCACGCGACCTGCTCCTCTGTTTTTCTGCTCCAAAGCGGAGCCTAGTGGAATGAGTGGATTTTGGTTGTTCATTTTCAAGTGGCGCTCTTGCGCCTGTTTATTGAGGTGTTGATTGTCTGTTCATTTCGCTCCGGGGGGATTCCCTGGGAAAACCCCAGAGTAAGATTCTTATTTGTTTCGCTTTGTCTCACGGCTGCGCCGTCGCTCTTCTACCGTCTATCTTGGGGGTGTCACGATAGACACCCCCACCTATTGATTTGACTGCCCGGCAAAGGACTTCACTGCGGTGTTGATGGTTTCGAAACTCAGCCCGGCTCGAACA
>CAZHEW010000032.1:0-15763 GCA_964531815.1 uncultured Verrucomicrobiota bacterium | reverse complement strand
CGCTCGCCTCCGCAGACTCGGCCTTATGTAAGCGCCATTCCCCCTCCGGGGTGCATCACCTCTTTCGACGCCACGGCCCGGAGGTCGCCCCCCTCTTCCCCTGGCGACACTCCGGCTACCGTCTGCCAACCCTCCGGGTTGGACTCCGGCTCCCCTTCAACCCGAAGGGTTGGACTCCGGCTCCTTCAACCCGAAGGGTTGGACTCTCCGCCACCTCTTCAACCCGAAGGGTTGGACTCCGCCACCTCTTCAACCCGAAGGGTTGAACTCCGGCTCCCCTTCAACCCGAAGGGTTGATAGACGGTAGCCGGTGGTCGGTCAGGGAAACAGGGACCGACCACCGGAACCCGGTCCCGCGGAACCCGCGCATCCCGGAGGGGTGCCAGAATCTCTCGCTCACAATCCTCGCGAGGCCAGAACATGACTCGGGCGCTGGTTGATGATCCCATCTTCCGCCTTATCCAGCTATTCGGACGCTTCTGGCACCCCTCCGGGGTGCATCACCTCTTTCGACGCCACGGCCCGGAGGTCGCCCCCCTCTTCCCCTGGCGACACTCCGGCTACCGTCTGCCAACCCTCCGGGTTGGACTCCGGTACCTCTTCAGCCCGAAGGGTCGGACTCCGGTACCTCTTCAGCCCGAAGGGTTGAACTCCGGTACCTCTTCAGCCCGGAGGGTTGGACTCTCCGCCACCTCTTCAACCTGAAGGGTTGATAGACGGTGGTCGGTCGGGGCAACAGGGACTGACCACCGGAACCCCGGTCCCGCGGAATCCGCGCACCCCGGTGCTCGGCGAGTCAACCCCGGAGCAGCCCGAAGCCGCCTTGACGCGCAAGCGGCTGGCGCGGTCCCAACCCCCTATCCCAGCCGACTGCCGGCGCCGCGGTCTGTCGGCGCTTGCTGCCAAGCGCCAAAAACGGCGCCTTGGCGCCCCCTCCAACAAATTTGCACTTTTTGCAAGAAAAGTGTTGACCCCGGACACCCTGCCAATCATATTGCCTATAGTGATATGAGTCACCAGACTCTTGAAACCAAATAAAACAATAGATAACAACACACCAACTCCAAGTATGTACAAATCCAAATCCCCACGCTGGGCCGGGTTGCGCCATGCAGCGCTGGCTCTCCTCGCCTTCGGCACGCTGGCAGTTATGCCCCTGCGCGCCGATATCGTCTATGTCACTACCTACACCGGTAGCGTTCTAACCACATGCGACCCCGTCTGTTACAATCCACTGGGAATTGGCAGCGGCAGCTACTCAACCTATGGCTCCACCTCGATCAGCGGCGCCCCCGGCGTGCCCTCGCGTACCAAATGCACTTATGCCTTTGACGACCCCCCGAACCTGAACTGGACTGTTTTGCCCACTCTGGATCCAGCGAATGCTGGCGGCGTTTACCGCATTGAAGTCGCCCACACTGATACAGCCAGTTCCACCGATGACGCCACCGTCACCGCCTGGTCCGAGCTGGGCACGGTGTCGGCCTCCTGCACCAACTCCCCGGTCTTCCAGCAAGCCTACGGCGGCAATACCTGGCAGACGATGGGCTACATCACCAACCAGCCGGGCATCAGCGACCCGCTCATCTATTTCAGATGCACCGGCGGCACTGTCAACAACACTGGCAACCGGCTCTACATTGACGCCTTCAAGTTCACCTACATTGACGTGTGCGACGGTGTCGTAGGCGACGTAGTTGTCACCGGCCCGCTGGCTGCCGGTAATATGTATGTCCCTGTGACTGGAGTCACCGCGGGCGCGACCAACGTCACGATCTATGCCAACGACGTTGAAATCGGCCAGACGAACTACGCCGCGGGCTTCGCGGCCGGCGCGCTGAACGTTCCGGTGAACAGCGCCCTGGTCAAGGACAACGTCATCAAGGCGACCCAGAAGAAGCCAAGTGCTGCACCCGCCGGATTCTGCACCTCCGCGATGCCTACGGACGGCCCTCCGGTGGGCAGCGGCGCCAATCCTCAGCTCACCGTTGTGCTGTCGTGCGGCGAGCAGTCCGCGCTGACCGGCCCGGCCGGGGCGGATACGTCCGGCGCAGCCACAATACAGTTCCATGTCAAGTGCACCGGCCTGGCGGGCAGTTCCGCAACGGCGCCCGTCGGCGGGGCGGTGCTGACGCCCGGCTCCTGCTGGCAGACGATCACCTTCGACTTCGCCACTGACCCGAAACGTGCATGGCAGGCGAACACCGATTACACCTCGCCCAATCCGTATTGTCTGCTGGAAGCCCTCTCGTTCGCGATTGACACCACCACTCCCGATTCCGGCCCGTATGACATCTACGTGGACCTGATCAAGAATGGCGACACGGTGATCGAGAACTTCGAAGGTTGGAATGCCGGTGACGGCGTGATGTTCACCACGCCCAATGTGGCCACCATGCCCAGCTCCGGAGTCACCTACCTCGGCGCGCCCAATTCCGCGCTCGTCAGCCAGGCCAATGCCTACGAAGGCACCAATTCCTGCCGCATCCGGTGGCAGTGGAAGAACACCGACCCGATTCGCTGGGCGCGCGTCCTGGCGAGCCGTGCCAACGGCGCGACCTATCCGCAACTGGACATGAGCAAGCCCGTAACCGTGCGCTTGCTGGTCCTGCCGGTGGGTGAAACCGCTGGCAAGCTGGGCGTCGGCGCCGTGCCGAGCCAGACCAAAGCTCCGGGCGAGAGCGCCACGTTCAGCGTCACCGCCACCGGCGTCGGCCCCTTCACCTACCAGTGGAAGAAGAATGGCAGCCCGGTTGGGACGGACAGCAGCAGCTACACCATCGGCTCCGTGTCAGCCGGCGATGCCGGAACCTACACGGTCACGGTTGACAACGCTGCTTGCGACGCCATCGAGAGCTCGCCCGCCGTGCTCACGGTTAGCGCGCCGCCGGTCGAAGCGGTGACCATTGATAGCATCACCAGCTCCACCATTGCCTACAGCGGCGGCGCCGGCGCGAAGTTTATCCTGCTCCAGTCGGCAGCCGTTGCGCCTGCCTCGTGGTCGCCGGTAGCGACCAACGCCGCCACCCCTGGCACGTTCGCCGTCCCGGGTCCCGGCTTCTACAAAGTCGAGAGCAAGTAGCCTGCGGCTTCAATAACTAAGAACACTTCAAAGGGCCGGGTCCAACGACCCGGCCCTTCTTCTGTACCTCGCCCCCGCGCCAGCGCCCAAAGCCAATACCCCCCAGCCCACGCGCGGGGCAATTTCCAATGGGGAACCTTTGTTGCAGGCGGTCGAGGATGAGGAGCGTTGCGGGGAAGCTGAGATATGCCCCCATAGAACTGTGGGGCGTCCTCAGTTGTGGCAGCGGCGTTTGGCCGGGACGCCCGCGTTTGGGCAGGAACGGACGCCTCGGCGGGGCGTCCCCACCTGAGCTTGATGCGCCTGTGGGGGGTGTTTTTTTTGCATTTTTTACTAGCCACCCACGGTCTTTTCGGCTAGCATTTTACAGTCCTATGAACGAGCCCGCGCGTGTTATGATCCATTCCAAACCCATCCTGCGCACACTCGCAACTTTCGGCTGCCTGATGTTGGCGCAAACCCTCGTATGCTCAGCCGCCCTGGTCTTCTATGTGGATGAGCAAGGGGAGCTTTTCGGCTTCGACCGAACCAACGCCACGGACGAAGTGTCGGCGCTGCAGGCGCTGGCGACCGTGCCGTCGGTTTACGAACTCAACAAGGGCTTTCTGCTCAGTTCCGGCGTGCTGCCGGACACCCGTGTTTTGGCGTTGAAAACCGAGGCCGACACCACAACGGTGACGTTCTCTACGGACATCATCGGCGGCGAGTTGGATGAAGCCCGGCTGACCATGGTTCTGAAGCAGGTCAGGGCTACTTTGTGGCAGTTTGGTGTGAATGGCAGCATCCGGATGGAAACCGAGGAGGGACGTTTGCTGAGCAGCTATCTGCCGCCGGTCGAGCCGGTGGAGCCAGGGCCGACGCCGAAAGTCACCCCGCCGACCAAAAAGGCCGGCAAATCTCTTGGAGGAAGAAACATTTGTATTGGTCCCAGCCACGGAAGGTTTTGGAATGGCAGCGGGTGGTATTGGCAGCGTTCCGACCCCTGCGGGTTTGGGGAAGCGGTGCTGGAGGACTGCAACTCGATCCGGCTGGCGCAGTTTCTCTACCAGTACCTCACCCAGGATGGAGCCACGGTTCATGTTCCCCGCGAGCTCAACGAGAGCAACTGCTGCAACGGCTATGAGGGGCTGCCGTGGTGGAAGATGGCCGCGTATTCGTGGCTGCGAGCCAACGGGCTGCCGTGTTCCGTCTGGGCGAATTCCAGCGGCAACTGCGGTGCGGAGAACGCGGTCGGGAGGAGTAGCGATGACATTCGGGCGCGGCCGCTGTTTGCGGACTACCGCGGTTCGGAGATCTACATCGCGATGCATAGCAACGCCGGGGGTGCCGGCACGGCCAACGGGACGGAAACCTTCCGCGACACGGCCATGGAGCATCCGGCCCACGAGACGGCGAGCTACAACCTGGCTTTGGCCGTAAACGAAAATGTGGTCTCCGCCATCCGCAGCACGTATCCAGGGGAGAGTGCCTGGTCCAATCGCGGGGTGAAAGATTCGAATGGCGGCTTCGGCGAGATTCGCATCCCGAACCGTCCCGCCTGCCTCATCGAGCTGGCCTTCCATGACAACTGTTCGCGGGACGCGCTATACCTTACCGACAACTTCTTCCGCTCGGTCGCCGAGTGGGGCCTCTACAAAGGCATTTGCGAGTATTTCGGCCAGACCCCGACGTGGGACAAGTATTCCGACGAGTACGTGAGCGACACGATCCCCACAACGATGACCGCGGGCCAGAGCTACAACGTCAGCGTGACCTTCCGAAACCGCGGCGTGGTGTGGTCGGAGGCTCGCGCCTTCCGCTTGGGCGCCAATGGCGACAGCGACCCGTTCACGGCGACCACCCGCCACACGATTTCGGGCGAGGTCAGGCCCGGCAACACCTATACCTTTAGCTTCACAATGACGGCGCCGACGACGCCCGGGGTGTATACGACGGACTGGCGAATGGTCCGGGACAGCTACGCGTGGTTCGGCGCTACGCTCAGCAAGTCGGTTACGGTTACCGGCGGCGGCGGTGGAGGATGCACCGCCGGCAGCGACAATAACCGCGGTACCACCATCGGTTCGTACAGCAACGACAGCGGAGAGCAGAACCCGAGCCACAATATGAGCGGCGGTACCAGTTGCAGCCGAAGTTACTGGTATTGCTGGGATCACTATGCCGGTTGTGGCACGCGCGGCTTCTATGCGAGGTGGAACCATGGTTTTTCATGGTCCGGCCGGGGCTGGTATCATGAGCAGTTCTGGCGTCCTGGTTATTACTCCGGCAGCGCCTCCTACGCCTTGATACGCGCTTACAACACGGCTGGCGGCAACAACGGGAACACCTGGAGGGACCGGTCGAATTGCAGCACGGGCTGTGACTGGCTCACTCTCTATGACCAGGACGTGAGCGACCTTGCCAACTATAACGGCGTACACGTGGAAGCCGATGAGAGCCAGAATAGCTGCAAGCCGTGTGGGAGCGCCATCACAATGGCGGGCCAGGTGCGCGGCTACGGCGCTCGCTGGCACTACATCAACGACTGGGTGTGCCTGGGTGGCTACAGCGGCGACATCAACGCGAACAACACGGATTGGAACGAGTCGGACATCTATTTGTATCCGGCGTTGGACACCAGCCATGGCAACGTGTTCGCCTACGGCAGCAGCAAGGTCCCGGGGCGCGTGACCACCGGCGACTGTAACAACGCCAACACGCTGAACATCTACACCGGCGGGAATGCCGCCGCTTATGGCGCTGTTCCCGGCTGCACCTACGCCTTCGCCTGGATGTACTCGCCCGGCGGCGCGGGGCCTAAGTTCCTGATCGGAGCAGACGACAATTCCAAGACATGGGTGAACGGAACCTTGATCAACAACAATCAGACCTCCTGCTGCAGCCGGGACAGTTACGAGACGGGTGGCATCGGTCTGTCCCCGGGTTGGAGCCGGGTCCTGTTCAAGATATACAACGGCGGCGGCCCGGGCTTTGGCACGATCAGCTTGCGCAATGGTGGCAACCGCCATTTGAACGAGCCCAGCGTGAACGTGTTCACCATCGGCGGTGCCTACAGCTACGGCGTCGCCTTCGAGCAGGACTGGTGGTATCCGTGTCTTGACGTGGCGAACTTCTATGGTTCGAGCAACCCTCAGCCCGACAACAATTATTACGGGAATACCACGACGGTCACGGCTAGCGGCACCGCCTCCGGCAACGGCCCGGTGCCGTTCTCGAAGGTCATGCACTACGAGTGGGGATGCGGCATTGCCGAGGGCAACTACGCGAACGTGAGCTCCAGCGGAACAAGTTGGTCGCACACCCAGACCGGCGTCACCGGCCATCGGCGGTTCCACTTCTTCTCCGTCAGCCAGTCCGGGCGCACGTCACGCCAGACCAGCGGCGTAAGCGGCGGCAACGCGTGGGACGACAGCGGGCATGGCAACTACATGGATGTGTATGTGGACAACGTGGCGCCGCAGAACCCGAGCTTTTCCAGCGTGACGCCGGGCACTGCCCAGATCAACCTGGGCTGGACGATCCCGCTTGATCAGGGCGTTGGGACTAGCCCCGGCGCGACGGAGTATCCGGCGTCAATGGCGCCGGCGGACGAAAAGAGCACCAACGACCAGTGGTACCGCCGGGGCGACGTGGGCGTTCAGGTTTACCGCGACGGTAGTGGCATTTACGGCTGGGGCACAGGATTGTCTGTCAACGACACCGGCCTGACGCCCAACAACCCCTACACCTACAAAATTGAGGCGCGGGACAACACAAGCCAGGGTCGTGGCGCGTGGGCAAACACGACCGGCCAGCAGGCTTCCACAGTCGTCTGGACGTTGTCGGTGCCGCCGGTGGCGGGCAGTGTGACACCGGACAACCTGTCCCCTTGTGCCGGCAGCACGGTAACCTGGACCGCAGCAGACGGCTTCGGGGCGGGCAGCGTCGCCAAATACAAGTATGCCTGGGACCAAAGTCCGACGCACACCTGGACGGGGGCTGAGCCTGAGTGGTCTGAGGACACCATTGCGACCATCCCGACGGCGGCGGGCACCTGGTATCTGCACCTTAAGGGGTATAACGGGGCGAATGTCGAGAACGGGACGTATGCCTACGCGGTGACGGCGCTGGCGGCGCCGACCACCACGGGGATAGCCGGCAGTGCCACGGTGGCCATCGGACAGGTGGCGCAGGTTTATGCGGTGACCCCGGCGCCGGCCAGCGGGTCGAGTTTTGTGTGGGGGGTGCCGTCGGATGCGACGATCACGGCTGGGGGGAGCGGACCGGACAACAGTCAGATCACGGTGACGTTTGGGAGTGCGAGCGGGAACGTGACGGTGACGGAGAAGACGGCGGGGAATTGCGTGGGCGCGCCGGTGGTATTGGGGGTGACGGTGGGGCCGAATCATGCGCCGGTGGCGGCGGGGGTCAAGTCCATCAGCACGCCCAGGAACACGGCGGCGAGCATTTACAAGGTGAAGTTGCTGGCAGGGGCGACGGATGCGGATAGCGACCCATTGAGCATCAGTGCGGCGGGGCCGGGCAGTGCGCAGGGGGGCGCGGTGGTGGTGCAGGCCAATGATGTGAAGTATACGCCGCTGACGGACTTCTTCGGGTCGGACAGCTTCACTTACACGATCAGCGACGGGCAGGGGGGCACGGCGGTTGGGACAGTGAATGTAACGGTGACCTACGGTGGGGGTTTATCGCCGAACCTGGTGTATTGGCCGACGTATGACGGGAGCATGTTCCGGGTGACGTTTGCGGGGATCCCGGGGTATGAGTATGGGGTGGAGTGGTCGGAGGCGCCGAGCGGGGGGCCGTGGACGTGGTTGAAGAACGCGACGGCCGGGGCGAACGGGTTGTTCGAGGTGACCGACGTGGTGTCGGGAACCCCGGCGCGGTATTATCGGATTGTGTACCCTCCGTCCAATCCGTAGCAACACGGGAGCAAGGCAGCGCAGTTTGCGCCCGCCTGGGAATTGAGTCGGCTCCGAAAGCCCGGAAGCGAGGGTGCCGAGGTCAGTCTGCGTTCAGGACTGAAGCGCCATCGGCGGGACACGCGTTTTTCATTAATTCCCAGTGCAACCCTCACAAGGAGAATTTTCGCTTTGTGGCTTGGCGCTTATGTTCAGGGGGCTCGTGGGAAGGGTTCTCGTGGGCCTGCGGTCCGGCGCGCGTTTCTCAAGGGCGTGGCAAGCACAGGCACAGTCTCCAGCAAGCTCTGCGGCAGCGCAAGGCCGACTGGCAAATAGGGTGTTTCGGGCCAACAGGACAATGCATTGCTGCTCCTGACACACAAGGCGAATGGGTAAGGGCGCGGAGGACGAGGAGCGCGGACATTGCTGTGCGCCGGGCGGATTCCGGGCCGGACAGGCGGACAAGAATGTTCGCGCTTATTGACACAAACATCCGGTAGCGGGCGCGGTGGGGCGAAAGGGATGCGGATGGAGCTTGACTCTGCGCTCGGCTTTGGTAGGCTGAGCATTAGCGAGTATCGTCGGGGTTTGGCGTCCGAGGCGGGTTCGGCGATGGGTTTCGGCAGGGCTGGCCTGCCGAGTCAGGACGTGGTTTTATGAAGATGAAAATGACAGCGCAACAGATCGAGAGTATGAAGGATACAACAAGTGCAAGAAGTGGCATCCGTGAGTGCCTGAACGGTGAGGTGTTCGGTTGCGGCGCGCGCAACGGCAGATCTGCAGCCACAGTGATATTGTTGGGCTGCCTGTTGGTGGCGTTTAATGCGCCGGTGGTCGCCAGCACGACCCAAACAGCCATCAGCGTCGGGGACACTTATGTGAGAAGCGGCAGCCCAGACGTTGTTCCGTTTGGTTCTATCCAGTGCGGTTATAACAGCTCTGCAACAATAAGAACTCGGCGCGGCCTGGTGCGCTTCAACACTGCCCTGCCGGGTGGGAATGTGGTCAACGGGGCTGGGAGCGCGAGCCTCGTGATGGGCTGCTACAACCGGCAGGTCGGCACTACGACGGCCAGCATTGGGCTCGGGAAACCCAACTACGCGGACCTCTGGACGGAAACCACCGCCACCTGGAACCTGAACAGCGCCTTGAGCGGTGCCTTCGCCTATCAGAATGTTGTGGACTATGGCAATTACACGTGGACGTGGAACGGCTACAACAACATCCCTGGCATTCAAAAGGGCATTGTGGTATGGAACAACACTAGCGAAGGCGATCAAGACTATGCGAAGAGCTTCAATGACAGGGAGAATACGGGGTCGGGATACAGCTACCCTACTCTGACGATTACTTACAATTACACCGCTCCGAGCGGTGAACCGAATGTCATCCGAACGTGGGGGTATTTGGGCCACTTCGTTGATGCCTCCGATCACCAGACGCGCATTTATAGGAATTACATCAATAGCACTTACAGTTTGGTGCCGGTTGATGAACACCAGGTAGCGCCAAATCTGGCCAACGGCTCTACGGGGCCTGCCTTGGGCAGTGGATATAGCGGCCCATTCTACTGGAAAAAGGGCGTGTCCACAGCGGACATCGTGAATCTTTTGTCAGCCCAGTTCTATAACGCAGCGGCGAAGGATAACGGCGCTACATATTGCGTCACATATATCTACTATAATGCCCCCACAAAGACCGATGTCTATTTGGGGGCGGGTTCAGACGATTGTTCCAAGGTCTGGTTGAACGGCAACTACGTCGGCTATTGGGACTCGCCGATGGGCCGGGGCACGCAGGTGGACCAGGACTGGTACGGTCCGATGACGCTGAACAACGGTTGGAACCGCTTGGTGATGAAAGTGGAGAACGGCGGCGGCGGCTACGGGGTTTATGCCCGTTTTGCCGACAGCACGGGCGCTTATGTGGGCAACTGCACGTATTTCAACTACGACGCCAACGCGCCCAGCGATCCTGCGGTGTCGGTGTCGGGAGTAACGAGCGGTGTCTGGCAGAATTCGGTTTCGAGCCCGACGTTCACCTGGACTTCAGGGGCCGATCCTGAGCCTAGCCGAACCACCGACGAGGGCAAATCGGGGGTGCGTGGGCAGAAATACTACTTTGGGACCAGTTCTACTGGCGCGTTCACTACGTTCAAGGAAGGCACCTCGGGCCTCAGCTACGCGCCGGGAGCACAGGCGGATGGGACGTATTACTTCAGGGTAGGCACGGTTGATTACGCGCTGAACGATTCGAGCGTCGCCACGTTTGAGTTTAAGTACGACGCCACGGCGCCGAACGCGATCACGGCTTTCGGTTCCAGCAATCCAGGCAGCAGCGATACCGACTGGTACAATTACTCGGGCAATCTGGTGTGGACGTGGACGGCGGCCACGGATGCTCTCAGCGGCCTGGACGGATACGCGATCGCGCAGGATCAAAGCGCAACGACCCAACCGGGCGCCACAATGACCCACCAGGAGACAACGACCAGCTACACGCTGAGCGGCCCGCAAGTGACCGGCGAGTACTACCTCCACGTGCGGAGCAAAGACATCGCCGGCAACTGGCTGGCGGCGGCGAGCACCGCGCATCGGCGGATTCGCATTGACCGCACGGCGCCGACGGCGTCCCTGACCATCGGCACGGTCACGACGGACAGCATTGCCGTGACCGGCGCGGGCACGGATGCCCATTCGGGGCTTAATGCCGCTACGGCCTATAATTACAGCCGGACGGGCGCCAGCGCCAGCGGGGCGACGGGCGCGTCCTACACCTGGACCGGTTTAACTGCCAACACGGAATACACCGGCCTCTACGTTACGGTCAGCGACCAGGCGGTGGCAACGCCCAACACGGCGGCTTCCTCGCCGCAGAGCAAGTGGACGTTGCCGCTGGCGCCGGCCGCCGGGAGCGCAACGCCTGACAACGCTAGTCCTTGTACGAACACTGTGGTCACCTGGACCGCAGCGGGTTTTGGGCCGGGCTATGTCGCCTACTACCGCTATGTGTTCGACAAGAATGCCAGTTACAGCTTTACGGATACCGAGCTACAGTGGTCCGGCGGCACGATTCAGACCATCCCGGACAGCGAAGGCACGTGGTATTTGCACCTGAAAGCCTACAACGGGGCCAATGAGGGCAATGGGACATACGACTACGCGCTGCCTGCGCACACCATTCCGGCCGTCCCGGCCGACGGCGCCCCGACATCCACGGCGACGACCAGCGTGACGTGGTCTTGGAGCGATGTGACCGGCGAGAGCGGCTATCGGGTGAAGGACACAGACGGGAACAACCTGTCGGGGGATTTGGCTGCGGACACCACGCAGTGGACTGAGTCATCGGGCATCAGCGCGAACACGCAGTACACCCGGAAGATATACTCTTACAACGACTGTGGCGAGTCCGCCGGCTCGACCGGCCAGAGCCGTTACTCGCTGCAGATCGCGCCGGCAGCGCCCAGCTTCGGCGCGGTCACTGTGGATAGCATAGTGCTGAACACGGTTAATCCCGTTAACCTGACGGCTGGCAGCTCGGGGGTTTACTTCGACTCGGCCACGGCTGGCGGGGACGGCGGGATTGACGAGTGGGTCCAAGGGACTACGGACACGGCGACGGGGCTTTCTCCGAACACCCAATACACCTTCCAGGTGAATGCCAGAAACGGCGACTCGGTAGAGACGGGGTATAGTGCTACGGCCAGCAAGTACACGCTGATTCAGACGCCGTCGGGTGTTTCCTTTGGCGCGATTACGGCAGACAGTATTGAGGTGATGCCTGTTGGCACACTGGACAACCTGACGGCGGGCAGCTCGGGGGTGAAGGTTTCCAATACGACCGCCGGTACTGACTCGGGCTGGATGCAGAATACGACCGGCTACACCTCCTCCGGCTTGACGCCGAACACGCCGTATACCTTTGTGGCGCGCGCCCGGAACGGTGAGGGAGTGGAGACTGGAGACTGCGTTCCGGTCGTCCTCTGGACGTTGGGGGCGCCGCCGACGGCCGGCAGCGTAACGCCGGATAGCGCTAATCCGTGCGCGAACAGCCCGGTCACCTGGACGGCAGCGGGTTTTGGGTCGGGCTCTGTCGAGTACTACCGCTATGTGTTCGACCAGAATGCCAGTTACGTCTTTACGGATACCGAGCCGCAGTGGTCCGGTGGAACAATTCAGACTACTCCAGACAGCGAGGGTGCCTGGTATTTGCATGTGAAGGGCTACAACGGAGCCAATGTGGGCAATGGGACTTTTGACTACGCGGTGACTGCGCGCCCGGCGGCGGCGATCTCGGCCATCACCGGCAACAATGCGGTGGCGATCGGCCAGGCGGGCGAGACTTATTTGGTCACGCTGACGAGCGGTTCGAGCTACGCGTGGACAGTTCCGAGCGGCGCGGTGATCACCGCGGGCGAGACTGGGCCCGACAACAATCAGATTACGGTAACCTTTGGCAGCGCGAGCGGTGACGTGACGGTGACCGAAACCACCGCCGAGAGTTGTGTTGGCGCGCCGGTGACTCTAGCGGTGGGCGTCGGGCCGAATCACGCGCCGGTGGCGCCCCCCGCCAAGTCGTTAAGCACCCCAATGAACACCCCGGTGACCGTCTATCTGGTCAAGTTGCTGGCGGGCGCCACCGATGCGGATGGCGACCCCTTGAGCATCAGTGCCGCGGGTCCGAACAGCGTGCAGGGCGGGACGGTTGTGGTGCAGGGCACTACCCTGATCTACACGCCGGCCACGGGCTACACGGGCGCAGACAGCTTCACCTACACAATCAGCGACGGGCAGGGTGGAACGGCGATCGGGACGGTGAATGTGACGGTGCTGCCGCCCGCCGGCGGTTTGTCGCCGAATCTGGTTTTCTGGCCGGCCTACGCCGACGGGAAGTTCAGCGTGACATTTGCCGGCATTCCGGGCTATACCTACACCGTTGAATACGCGACGCAGTTGCCGCCGACCAGTGGATGGCAAAAGCTGGAGAATTACACTGCGGGCGCAAATGGGTTGTTTGAGGTGACCGATATCCAGATCTCGCCGTCTCCGGCACGGTATTACCGGACGGTGTACCCCGCGTACTAGTCAAAGAAGTTGCATTTTTCTGTTGACGACTACGCCGTTGGCCACATAGAATAAGCGCAGAATCGAAGAGAATTATGAAACAGCATGTTTTGGCGATCGGTTCCCTGTTGGCGGTGATGGCGTTGCCCATGCGGGCGGAGTGGGCCACATACACTTACAGCGGTGGCTTCCAGAACGGGGGGGTGATTCCCGACTTCTATCCGGTGGGGTTGGCGGACACGCGGCTGGTTAGTGGCTTGGTCGGCCAAATTCTGGACGTGAATGTGGGGCTGCAGGTGAGCGGGGGCTGGAACGGGGACCTGTACGCCTCCTTGGTACATAGCAGCGGTTATGCCGTTCTGTTGAACCGCGTAGGCGTCACAGGGGTCAATCCGCCGGGCTATGGCGATGCCGGACTGAGCATGATGTTGGACGACCAAGGGGGAAAAGGTGATATTCATTGGTATGGGGGTGGCTTTATACCGACAACTACTTCCTGGCCAGCCGTTCCAGACGGCGCTCCGACACCAGCGGATAATTGGCAGCCGGACGGCCGTTATGTTGACCCAATCGAAGGAGATGTTGGCACGGCGGCGCGGACAGCTCTGTTGAGTTCGTTCAACGGACTGGACCCGAACGGTTACTGGACGCTGTACATCGCGGACGTTGCGCCTATGGAAACCAGCACACTGACAAGCTGGACTTTGAACATTGAGACGGCAGCAGTGCCGGAGCCGGCCAGCCTGGTGGAAGGCGCGCTGGCTGTGTTGTTCATGGGCGGAGTCGTTGGTGTGTATCGGCTTAAGGGGCGTAGACCTCAAGTTCGGCCCTCCTAACCTGTCCCGTCTCGTTGACGGGCAGCTTCCGGGCTGCCAGCGGCAAGGTGGCGCCGGGTAATTTTTTTTTATTCCTGCCTGGTGTTGCGTGCAAACCAAGGGTGAGCGGGTGTGTTTGCAGGCTGGGGTCTAACCCGCCTTCGGATAAGGTTTCCCGCGCGTTGACTCGTCAGACGATTTCTCAAGGGGTGCTTGGGGATCGCCGCGTGCCGCTGAGACAGTTGTAGCAAAGAGGGGCGGGCTCGGTTAGGATGCGGGCAAGCAATGTGATGACTTCGGTCGGCCAGCCAAAGACACAGAGTCCCGATGCAAGGCACGAGGGATCCACGGTGAATGAATCCCGAGCAGGCTGGGGCTATGGCTTCCTATTTGCGCTGGGCTACGCGCCGTTGCTTGGGTTGTTCTTCCTCAATTTGTGGCGCCGACCACACTATCAGTTCTTTCCTTTGGCAATCCTCGGCGCAGTCTTTCTGGCTTGGTCCCGGCTGCGAGACATGCGCCGACCTCTTGTGCCTGGGGAACGCGGGGTTGGATTGATCTTTCTGGCAGGTTCGCTTTTGCTGCTGCTGCTGGCCACGGTGTGCTGGTCACCGTGGCTCGGGAGCCTGGCGGCTCTGACAGGGTTGGTGAGCATGCTCTGGTGCCGGGGTGGGAGGAAGCTGTTGACAGCCATGCTGCCAGCGCTGGTGTTGCTGCTGACGATCATCCCTCCGCCGCTGTCGGCGGACACTCGCCTGGTGCAGCAGATGCGCGTGCTGGCGGTCAACGGGAGCAGCAGTGTTTTGGACAGCCTGGGAGTTACGCACGCGTTGAGCGGCAACGTGATCGAGATCCCTGGACAACGTTTGTTGGTGGACGAGGCCTGCAGCGGTATCAACTCCGTTTTGGTAATCCTGGCCTGCGCGCTCTTCTACGGGATGTGGCGCCGGCGGTCTCTGATTCGGATCGTTCTCTGTCTGGTTAATGCGCTCGGGTTCGTGCTGTTGGGCAACCTGGCGCGGATCACGCTGGGAGCCTGGCTCATGTTCCGGTACGGAATTGATATCCTCACCGGCACAGCCCACCAGTTGACAGGCTTGCTTCTGTTTCCGACCTACATCGCAATAATCCTGAGCATGGACCAGTTGTTGGCGTACCTGTTCAGTCCAAGCAGACGCAGAAGGCGCCTTCCAGAGCCTCCTGCGGCGGCCGAAGCCGCTCGATCGAGCCGGGTTCCACTGGGAATCCCTCGGGGGTGGATGCGCGCCACGGGATGTGCCTTCGCGTTGCTCGGCGTGGTGAACTTGGGATTGGCCTGGGCGAAACATGAGCAGCCAGAGACGCAAGCAGTTCAGCCGAAGCCAGCCCTGCGTGCCGACGCCACTTTTTCAATGCCCGACCAGATCGGCGGGTGGAAGCGGATTGCCGAGGAGGTCCCGCCGCTCCAGAAGGTCGAGACGGTGGGGGTGCGCTCGCAGGTTTGGCATTACCGGCTAGGGGACACCCTGGTTTCTTTGGCGTTGGATTATCCCTTTCGCGGATATCACCATCTGGAGGGGTGTTACACCTTCAGCGGCTGGGATTTGATGGAGAGGCGGGCAGGCGGCGGGGTAGAGACAAATGATAGCCCGCCATTCGTGGAAGTCCGCATGCAAAACAACCTGGGCATGCACGCGAGTCTTTGGTTCAGCCTCGTTGACGAGCGCAGCCGATGGCTGACCGGACTGGCTTTCAAGCCTACCTTGCGGGAAAGACTCTGGCAACGAATGCAACTGGGTTCAGTGAACGAATCAGTCAGTTACCAGATACAGGTCCTGTCCACAGGCTTCAAACCTTTGCGCCCAGCAGAACGGGAGCAAGTGCGCCGGTTCTTCGAGGAGGGCCGCAGGATCATTTGGCGGCAGC
>CAZHEW010000031.1:10679-15891 GCA_964531815.1 uncultured Verrucomicrobiota bacterium | reverse complement strand
CCATCTACTCCAAGCGGCAGACGCCTTACACGGCCATCGTTTATTCGGCGCCGCTGGGCAAGTCCGAGTTCCGCCTCGAGGGTTCAGAGGGCAACTGGGGAAAACTGCCGGACCCGTTTGATCCGGGCTGGCGTCGGCTTATGGACCAAACGCTGCGGACGGAGTTGAAAGAATCGCTCCGTGATCCGTGGTGCCTGGGTTTCTTTGTGGACAATGAACTGCACTGGGGTGACACAGGTTATTTGGGCGAGGCGACGCTGCGCTCGCCGCCGGAGCAACCGGCCCGGCGGGCTATGGTGGCGGGCCTGGAGAAACAATACAAGCGAGTCGAGGCGCTGAACGCCGCCTGGGGAACGGCGTTTGCGGGTTGGGAGACGCTGCGAACAAATGTCGTTGCTCCGGATAGAAAGCGCTTGGCGGTCCGCGCCGATCTTGAGGCGTTCAGCGAGCGATACTTGGCGGCTTATTTCCGCGGGTGCCGCGAAGCGATCAAGGCCGCCGCCCCCAACCATCTCTACCTCGGCTGCCGCTTTGCGGGCTCGGGCAACGCGCTGGTGATGCGGGTTGCGGCGCAGCATTGCGACATTGTGAGCATTAACCGCTACGCGCCTGAAGTCTCCGATCTCAGGCTGCCGGAAGGGCTGGATCGGCCCATCCTCATTGGCGAATTCCACTTTGCGCCTGTGGACGCGCCCATGCAGCCGGCCGGGCTGGTGCTGGTGGCGAATCACGCGGACCGGGGCCGCGCCTATGCGACCTACGTCAAGAGCGCGCTCGAGAACCCGGCAGTGATCGGCACGCACTGGTTCCAATACTACGACCAGCCCGCGACGGGGCGGTTTGACGGGGAGAACTATCTGACTGGCCTGCTCGATATTTGCGATACCCCGTACGCGGAGACCATCGCCGCTTGCCGCCAGATCGGCAGCATTGTCTACCAGGCTCGCGCCCGGGCATTTCCTCAACCCTGATCACCCGGCCTTCCCATTATGTACGCGCTCAGCAATCCCGACCTCACCATCCTGATTCTCGATCCTGTGGCCGATGCATCACGCCTGGGGTCACGCTACTGCACCGGCGGCTACATCTGGCAAGTGTTGGGCGCGCGCCACGGAGAGTTGTTTGCCGGCCCCGAATATCCCCAGGCGCCTAATACCTTTGACGGGCAAGGCGCTCCGGACATGTTTCAACGGGCCTTGGGCGCCGGGGCCGTGCCGGTGGGCGGGGAGGTGGCCTGTATCGGTGTGGGTCTCGTGCGCCGGACCAGTTCGCGCGAGCCTTTCGATGTGCGTTACAACCCCGAGGTGATCGAGTTCGTGAAATGGGAAACAAGCTGCACCCGGGATAGCATTGCCATGCGAACGGAGCACGCCTTCCGGGATTGGGCTTACCGCTTGGAACGAACTGTGAACCTCCAGGGCCGCGTGATTCGCTCCCGCACTGGGATTCGCAGCTTGGGGAGTGCCCCGCTACCGGTGCGCTGGTTTGCGCATCCGTTCTTCCCGGTCCCTTCCAACAATGTTTTGTGCCGGTTTTCCTTCCCGGTTGGGCTGCCCGCTGATAGTCCGGGCTACTTCTTGAATGCGGAAGGATTTGTGGCGCGCAAGCCGGAACACGATTGGCGGCGCGGCTGCTATCAGGCACTCGACCTGCGCCAGCCGGGCCAGGAGATGCTGGTAACGCAACGGCATCCCCGGCTCGGCCAGTTGACCGTGGCGACCGACTTTGCGCCAACCTTCCTGCCCATCTGGGGCAACGACCGGACTGCCTCGTTTGAACCCTTCTTTGAGCGCGCGTTGAACCAGGGCGCCGAAGCAAGCTGGGGCATCGAGTATCATTTGGGCGGCGCCGCCGCCGCCACGCCCGCATCCCCTTGTTGACCATCCCCATTCCGAACCATTCGATTATGAAGATCACCGGCATCAAGACCTTTCTCTGCCACGCCTACCGGACCAACTGGGTATTCGTCAAAGTGCTGACCGATGACGGCTTGCACGGCGTGGGCGAAGCCACCCTGGAATACCGCGAGCAGACCGTTGCCCAGGCGGTGAAGGAACTGGAGCGCACGCTCGTGGGCCTTGATCCGCATAACATCGAGGCCATCTGGCATCAGACCTACCGCGACGCCTACTGGCGCGGCGGCCCGGTCCTGATGAGCGCGCTGTCCGGCGTCGAGATGGCCCTGTGGGACATCAAGGGCAAGGCGCTGGGCGTGCCGGTGTATCAGTTGCTGGGCGGCAAGGTGCGCGAGGCGATTCCTTGTTATGCGAATGGCTGGTTCGCTCCGGCCAGGACGCCCGATGAGTTTGCGGCGAAAGCCAGGCTGGCGGTGGCCGCCGGGTTCCGGGGATTGAAGTGGGACCCGTTCGGCGCGACCTATCTGGAGATAGACAAGCGCGGATTGCGCGACGCGCTGCGTTGCGTGGAGACCGTGGTCGGGGCGGTGGGGCCCGAGGTGGACATTCTCATTGAAGGTCACGGGCGCTTCAACGTGGCGACCGCGGTACGCATCGCCCGGGCTCTCGAACCCTATGACATCCACTGGTTCGAGGAACCCGTTCCGCCGGACAGCCTGGAAGCGCTGGCCGAGGTCAAGCGCCGGGCGCGGGTGCCCATTGCCGCCGGGGAACGGCTTTACAGCCGGTGGGATTACCAGCGGTTCTTCGCGCTGCGGTGCGCGGACTTCGCGCAGCCCGATGTGAGCCATGTTGGCGGCATCATGGAAGTGAAGAAGATTGCCGCCCAGGCCGAGGCCAATCACATCGCCATCTGCCCGCACAACCCGAGCGGGCCGGTGGCCAACGCCGCCAATCTCCAGCTTGCCGCGTGCGTGCCCAACTTCACCGTGCTCGAGACCATGAGCGCCGACGTGCCGCATCGCCGGCAGATCAGCACCGAGAAGGTTGTCTTCGAGGATGGCCGGATGCGCATTTCCGAAGCCCCGGGCCTGGGCATTGATCTCAACGAGGAAGCCATAGCCGCGCATCCTTTCCAGCCGCGCGAACTGCGGCATTACACCGGCGCACTGACCGACATCCGGCCCGCCGACGCCGCGGGCTATTTCCAGCGCGTGGGCAAGTGATGCTGAGTAGAACTCCTGTCAGCTCAGTTGGCGACCATGCGCGCGCGCGGCCGGAGTTCGGGGGTTTGGGTCAGCTCTGCCTGGCTTGGGGTAGCGGGGCGGCACCCGGGGCCGGGTGTGGTTGTTCGGGGGAGCCGCATTTCTGGATCAGCGCGAAGTTGCAGATGCGCACGGTCGGCCACCCGTCGTCGTCCTCGACCACGCTGCCCGAGTGTCGGATCGAGAGGAGATAATGCGTGGGCTTGGGAGACAGATCCCGGTAGCCCGCCGCGGCCAGTTTCATCCTTTCGCGTTCGAGCAGTTCTTTCGCGAGGCGGTCATCAATAATGTTGTTCTGGCAAGCCTCCAGCAGGTTGACGCCCCGGCAGTAGGCGTCACCTTTGCTGGCCAGGATTTCGTCGAGTCCGTTCCAAAAGCCCCAGATGGTCAGGTAGATATGGTCAGACCGGAGCACCCGTTGGCCATCAGGCGTGATCAACTCCTGGTGTGAAAGGTAGCGGCGGTTGTCGCCGACGTAGAGCTCCGAGCGGGTGGATTTCAGCCCTGACATGTATATCGCCCGCGGATAAGTGGCGTCTATTCCTTTGGCCTTCAGATCCAGCGCGATGGCCACCTCCTCGAAGGGGCTGTTGTAGCCGGGGAGCGCCGGCATGCCGTCGGACGGGCTGGGGGCGTCTGGATCCCGCGCTTCACCCACGCGCGAGACTTTCCACACCAGGTTGATGCGATCCTTGGTCAGGGTATAGTAGGATTCGTTGGTGGTGCTGAGCCGTTTGCCGGGCGTGTGCCGCCAGCGCTCCGGCACAAAATAGTCGAACAGGTCCGGGTCTTGTCCCACTACCCAGAGGCTGCCGTGAGTGCTGTCGGCATGGCCCCACACGTAGTCCACCCCGTGGATGCGCATTGGCTTGAGGTGGGCGGGATATTTCAACCCCTTCGGGCTGGCGAAACGGTCCCGCTGGCGGCTCAGGTAGATTGCCCGTCGGGACGATTGAATTTCCTGCTCGTGTTCGGGCGTGCGCTGGAGCAATTCAAAGTCAATGAGCGCATAGGCGTAGTCGCCGGCCTCCTTCCTGAGCAGGGTGCCATCGTGGCGCCAGCGGAGGATGAGGTGAGCCGGTTTGTGATCCACCACCATGAAGCCGTTGCGCGCCATCTCAGCCTTTGCCTTGAGCGTCAGCCGCTTCAGCTCGTCCGCCCGCCGCTCGGCGCCCGACACGGCTTTCTCGAGCGCCGCGTCGGCCGATTCGCCTTTGATCCATTGATAGATGAGGACGTAGCGCCGGAAGATGTCCAGTTCCACGTCGCGGAACTTGGCTTTCTTATGCTCGATGCGGTAGGCGCTGCGCCCCGTTTGCCAGAGCTCGAGCCGCTCGGGCGGCATGTAAATGGCCAGGGGGCGGTGCGTGAGTATCCGCTCGGCCGCCTTTCGCTCGCGCAGCTCCATCACCAGCGAGAACTCCTCGTAGGGGCTGTTGAACTCGGCGTGGGAGAACTTCTCGAATGTCATTGTGTCCAGCGGCACATCTTCGCCGACGCGACAGTACTTCACCACCAGGGCGATGGACCGGCCGTTTACCACCTTGGTGGGAACGCGGTAAACCACGCTGGTGCCCCGCAGTCGCTCGCACTTGGTCTCGAACCACTCCGTTTCCCGCCAGTTCTCCAGTTGCAGGTGCTCCAGGAACGGGAGCCCGAATCGAGTCAGGTAGAGATCTCCGCCATTCGCCGTCGGGACATGGACGTAGTCCACTCCCAGCAGGCGCATCGGCGTGGCATTGGGCGGCAGGTGGCGCCCTTTGAAATAGCTTGCGTCTTCGCCCGCCGGCGCCGAAGCGGGCGGTTGCCGCGCTTCGATTCCCAGCGGCAGTTCGCCGCCGTCATTTCGGGGTGAATTCACCGGAGGCGGCGCGTGTCGTTGACTCTTCAAGATGCCCGCAGTGTAGCACCGGATGGGCAACGGGTTCAATGCCCAGCCGGGCCGGGGATCGTTTGCCTGAGAAGTGGCCTTGTTCTTGACGCGCCGCCCCTTCTCGGGCACGCTGCGCCGGTGAGTTACCCTATCGGGTTTGTTCAGGCGGAGCTGGCATCCGCGTTGTGATTCCATGTCGGGTTCGGACGTTTCAACCG
>CAZHEW010000031.1:0-10579 GCA_964531815.1 uncultured Verrucomicrobiota bacterium | reverse complement strand
ACGCTGCACGGGCTGCTTTACGGCGTGTCCAAGCTGGCGAACGGATTCGTGGGCGACCGCGCCAACGCGCGCACGTTCATGGCGGCGGGGTTGATACTCTCGGCCGGTGTGAACATCCTGTTCGGCTTCAGTTCAGCGGTCGTCACGCTGGGCTTGCTTTGGATGCTCAACGGCTGGGTGCAGGGCATGGGCTTTCCGCCGTGCGCCCGGTTGATGACGCATTGGTTCCCGCCGAAGAAACTGGCGACCAGCTTCGCCGTCTGGAACACGTCGCATTCCATCGGGGCCGGGCTGGTGGTGGTGCTGTGCGGCTACCTGGCCGCGTACGGGTGGCGGCTGTGCTTTTTTGTGCCAGCCGGGCTGGCGGTGGTGTCCGCGCTGTTTCTGCTCGGGGCGCTGCGCGACACGCCGCCCTCGCTGGGGCTGCCGGAGGTGGAAGGGACCGAAGGCGAGCCCGCCTGTGCGCGGGGATTCTCCGCCGCGCAGCTCCGGCAGGTTTTCGGCAACAAGTATATCTGGCTGCTGGGGCTGGCCAGCTTCTTCATCTACATCGTGCGCTATGCGGTGCTCGACTGGGGCCCCACCTTCCTGACGGAAATGAAGCAAGTCAAGCTGGAGCACGCGGGCTGGATGGTGGCGGCATTCGAGGTGTCGGGCGTCGCCGGGATGCTGGTCAGCGGCTGGCTGACGGATCGGATGTTCGGCGGGCGCGGCGCGCGGCTGTGTGTGTTCTCGATGCTGCTGACGGCGTTGTCGGTGCTGCTGTTTTGGAAACTGCCAAGCCGCTCTGCCGTGGTCAGCACGCTGCCGCTCTGCATGGCGGGCTTCTTCCTTTACGGACCGCAGGCGCTGGTGGGCGTGGTGGTGGCCAATCTGGCCACCAAGCGGCTGGCGGCAACGGCCATCGGTTTCACCAGCGTCTTTTCCTATGCCAGCACCGTGGTGTCGGGGTGGGGCCTGGGCACGGTGGCGCAGCATTACGGCTGGAACGCGGCGCTGGGCGGCCTGACGGGCATGGCTCTCATGAGCATGCTCTTGTTCGCGCTCGCCTGGCCCGCCAGAGCCCACGGTTATGCAACCGCGCCGAAGCGCGCGTAGCCTGCGCGTTGCTGCGCGGGTTGAAGGCTGATAGGAACTACGGAGACACTTATTTGATGGGCCAGACGAGCTTAAACAGTGCGGGGCGTGAACCTGCCGCGCGGAGCTGGAATCCGCTGCGGTGGTTCGCGGCCGGCACGGACGCGCCGCGGATCACCGATCCGGAGCGCGTCAGCCGGATGTACCGCCGCAACCGGATGTCGGTGATGTTCGCGATCACCTGCGGCTACGGTTTCGGCTACACCTGCCGCCTGCCGCTGGCGGTGATGAAGAAGCCGCTGCTCGACGAGGGGGTGTTCACAGCCGAGTGGCTGGGGCTGATCGGTTCGGCGTTCTCCATCGGCTACGCGCTGGGCAAACTGGTGAACGGGTTTCTGGCCGACCACGCCAATGTGCGCCGGTTCTTCTCCGCCATGGTGCTGATGTCGGCGCTGATCAACCTGGCCATGCTCGGCTTTGTCTCGCCGTGGGCCTGGGCGATTCTGTGGGGGCTCAACGGGTGGTTCCAGGGCGCCGGGTCGCCGTGCAGCGGGGTCTCTCTGGCCAACTGGTTCAGCGCCAAAGAACGCGGCACCTATTACGGCATATTCAGCAGCTCCCATTCGCTGGGCGAAGGGCTCACGTTTGTGTTCAACTCGCTGCTGGTGGCCAACCTGGGCTGGCGCGCGGGCTTCGCCGGGCCGGGAGTGTTCTGCATCCTGGTCGCGTTCGGCATTCTGCTGCTGCTCCGCGACCGGCCGGAGACGATGGGCTTGCCGCCGGTTGCGGATTGGCGCGACGATCATCCAACGCCCGCCGCGGAGGGGGATGCGCCCGCCGCCGACACCCGGCGGAACCAACTCCAGGCCCTGCGGATGCCCGCCATGTGGGTTCTCGGCCTGGCCAGCGCCTGCATGTACGTGAGCCGCTACGCCATCAACAGTTGGGGCATGCTCTATCTCCAGGAACACCGCGACTACACCATGGTCGAGGCGGGCCTGATGCTCGGCTTGAACACCGGCGCGGGGCTCGCCGGCTGCGTGGTCTATGGCTTCGTCTCCGACCGGTTCTTCAACGCGCGCCGGCCGCCGGTCACGTTCATCTTCGGCGTGCTGGAGGTCATCGCCTTGCTGATGATCTTCTACACGCCGCCCGGCCATCCGGTGGTGTTGTCGGCGGCGTTCATCCTCTTCGGCTTCACGCTCAGCGGCCTGCTGGCCGTCCTGGGCGGGTTGTTCGCCGTGGACATCGTCGGACGCCGGGCGGCGGGCGCCGCGATGGGCTTCATCGGCATTGTCAGCTATCTTGGCAACGCGCTGCAGGAGTGGGTCAGTGGACGCCTCATCCAGCGCGGGCTGACCCTTGAAACCGTCACCACACTTAACGAACAAGGGCAGTCCATTGCCACGCAGGTCAAGCACTACGACTTCAGCGCCGCGATCGCCTTCTGGATCGGCGCTTCCGTGTTGTCGGTGGTGCTGGCGGCGTTGCTGTGGCGCGTCAAGACAAAGGAATGAAATGACTGCAATGAACAAGACACCCTCCCGTTGGACCTTCGCCAGGATCTCGCGCCGGGCACTGTTGCTGGCCCTGGGACCACTGGTGATCGGACTGGCCGCGTGCCTCTCGACGAAAGTCGCGCCGTCCAGCTTCAGCCGCACTTGCGCCGAGTTCCAGCAGCCCGCAGGCACCCAGGTGCTCGTGACCGCACACCGCGGTTTGTCGGGCCGCTCGACCGGCGCGTGGGAGAGATACCCGGAGAACTCCCTGGCCGCGATTGCGGATTCCATCGCCAAGGGCGTTGACATCGTGGAAGTGGACGTGCGCAAGACCAGGGACGGCCAGCTCGTCTTATGCCACGACGCCACCGTGGACCGCACCACGGACGGCGCCGGCGCCATCAGCGACATGACCCTCGCCGAAATCAAGCGACTGCGCCTCCGGCTCGGCGTCGGCGGCACCAATGCCCCTGTCACCGGACACCGGATGCCGACCCTCGAGGAGGTTATGCTGCTGGTCAAGGACAAATGCATGGTGAATCTCGACAAAGCCTGGATCATCGTTCCCGAGTGCTGCGCCGTCCTCAAGAAGACGGGCACGCTCCGGCAGGGCATCTTCAAATCCAGCTACAGCGCCGCCCGCTGTGAAGTGGATTTTGCCGACCTGGACCCGCCCGTGTTCTTTATGCCCGTCATCCTCAACAAGAAGGGCTGGGAGAAGAACAAGGACCAGGGCTGGGCTCAACTCGAACCCTACACGCGCCGGCTTCGTCCCTGCGCCTTTGAACTGGTCTTTGTCTCCGACGACGACCCCCTCGTTTCGCCGGAGACCACCGCCCGGATCAAGCAGGCCGGCGCCCGCGTGTGGATTAACACTCTCTGGGACAGCCTGGCGGCGGGCCACACCGACGCCAAGTCCCTGACGGACCCGGAGGCAGGCTGGGGCTGGGCCGTCGCCCGGGGCGCGAACATCATCCAGTCCGACGAATCGCAGCGCCTGCTGGAATACCTTCGCTCGCGCCAGCTCCATTGGTAAACCAAACGAACCGATCATGACTTCAACACAACACGGCGCCAAGAGGTTGCCCGGCGGAAACGTCCTCGGGCGGACGCGCCATTTGATCGCCCTGGGGGTGCTCTTGTCCGGCTTGCTGGCTCGCATCGCCGGCGCCCATGAAGGCCCGTCCGTCATCGTGGACACAGATATGGCATCGGATGATGCTCGCGCCCTGGCGCTGCTGCTGAACTGTCCTTACCTCAACGTGCTGGCGATTGTCACGAGCGATGGGGTCAGTCCTCCCGACGTGGGCGCCACCAACGTCTGCCGCATGCTGGGATTCCTCAAACAGGACAACGTGGCCGTCGGCATCGGTCGCACACTGGCTGCGCCGCCACCCCCGTTCCGCACCAATGCCACAGGGCTGGACTGGACCGAACTCGGCGAGCCCCGGTTTCCGCTCAGTGGGCTGCATGACGCCGCGCGCGTTATTCGGCTGATGGCTAAAGCGGCCCCCACCTCAATCGTTTACATCTGCCTCGGGCCGCTGTCGAATCTGGCCGACGCCCTCGAAGGCACTCCTGACATGGTCGGGCGCATCGGCACCCTGTTGTGGTTCGGGACGCCCCCGAAAGCCAGCCCGGCAGGCTGGAATGCGCTCCGGGACGAGGCGGCCTACAAGAAGATCGCCGCCGCTGGACTGCGGGTTGAGGCCGTGTATTGGCCTGACGAGAGCGTAGCGCCGGTTCTGGACGACGCCCTGCTCGATGAATTGGCCGCCCTGGATTCGCCTGCGGCTGAACTGATCGTGCGGCTGCACAGCACCGGCCGCGGCGCCGAGTTGGCCCGCGTCAGGCACCTCCGGCTCTGGGACGACCTGGTCGCGCTGCGTTTTCTGGATCCGGGTTTGGGAGCGCTTTCCCCGGTGGCTGACCAGCCCGGTTGGTCGCAATGGACCCCTGGGAATGCCGCCGCGGTGCGCCGTGCTTTCTGCGCCTTGTTGCGAGCCTTCCCGTCGCGGGCCACGGTGATTATGGACAAGTTCCCCACCGAGGCGGAGCGCCTGCTGCCGGATGTGCGCAAACCAGCCGCGCAAATCATCGCCCGTCATGGCCTGGAAGAATGGAAAGCCGCTGTGCTGACCAGCGAACTGCATCGCCACCTTGGCACTTACTCGATCGTCGGCGCCAAGATGGGGTTGCGGGCGCGGGAGCGCTTCAATGTGGCCCTGGACGAACTGCGGGTCGAGAGCCACGCGGGCCTCAAACCGCCGCTGAGTTGCGTCAATGATGGGCTGCAGACGGCCACCGGCGCCAGCCTCGGCCGGGGCACGATCAGCGTACCCACAAACGTCCCGCCCGCCTGCCAGGCAATCTTCAGCTACGGCGAACGCCGGCTGCGGCTGCGCCTGAAACCCGAGTTCGCCCGGCGCATCGCTGAGGATATGGCCACGCTGGAAAAGAAGCACGGCGGTCTGACCCCGGCCTACTTCCAGGAAGTGCGCGCCGTCTCGTTCGAGCACTGGCTGAATTTCGACCGGAACACCATGTTCGACGAGGCCGAAGAAACCACTCGCGTCCAACCTTGAGTTAATCGTTCCCGGGGAGACGACCTGCGGGCACACAGCCCGGGGGCCTGGGGCGAGAACTGCCAAAGGCATGCCAGAGCCAGCGGTGTGCTCCCGGCGCCGAACGCCCCTAACGTATTGTCTTTTCACCAAGGCCCCCGGTGGGATAGACTTTTCTGCGCTGGGCCAAGTGCCCTGAGCTTTTATGGCCAAATACAAGATTGCATGGTTGCCGGGCGATGGTATCGGCATTGACGTTCTCGAGGCGGCGAAGATCGTTCTCAACCGGGTTCGGCTCGACGCCGAGTATATTCCTGGAGACATTGGCTGGGATTACTGGTGCAAAGAGGGCGATGCGCTGCCGCCCCGGACGGTGGAACTGCTGAAGCGGGTGGATGCGGCGATGTTTGGCGCGATAACTTCCAAGCCTGCCCGGACCGCTGCCGCCGAGCTGGCGCCCGCACTCCAGAATAGCGGCCTGAGCTACCGTTCGCCCATCGTCCGCATGAGGCAGTTGTTCGATCTCTACATCTGCCTGCGCCCCTGCAAAGGTTATCCCGGCAACCCGCTCAATTTCAAAGAGGGCATTGACCTGGTCATGTTCCGCGAAAACACGGAAGACCTGTATGCCGGGGTAGAATTCGGACCCGTGCCGCAGGAGTTGGCCGACACGCTCGGCAGGCTCGCCAAACCCTTTGCGCCGTTCGCGAAGCTGCCGCTCGACCAGTACGCGGTCTCCTGCAAGATCAACACGCGGGCCGGCTCGGAGCGCATCGTGCGGGCGGCTTTCGACTTCGCCCGCAAGCACCGGCGCAAGAAGGTGACCATCGTTCACAAGGCCAACGTTGTGCGCGCGACCGACGGCCTGTTCCTCGAAGCCGCCAAGGCCGTGGCGAAGGACTTCCCCGAAATCAAGATGGACGACGCCAACATTGACGCCATGACGATGTGGCTGCTCAAGAACCCTTTCAACTACGACGTGCTGGTCGCGCCGAATCTCTACGGTGACATTATTTCCGACCTTTGCGCCCAGATGGTTGGCGGCCTCGGCTTCGGCTGCTCGGGCAACATCGGCGCCAAGCTGGCCGTGTTCGAGCCGACGCACGGCTCGGCGCCGAAATACGCCGGCCAGTACAAGGTCAACCCCATCGCCACCATCCTGGCCGTCAAGATGATGCTTGATTGGCTGGGCGAGTCGGAGAAGGCCAGCGCACTGGAGAAGGCGGTGGCCCAGGTCATCAGGGAAGGCAAGGTTCGCACCTACGATATGGGGGGAGCCAACACAACCCTGCAGATGGCGCAGGCCATCGCGGAGCAGCTATGACGGCTACCGCTCCCGGGCAGGAGGCGCGTAAGGTTGTTCTCCACGAAGTCGGGCTGCGCGACGGCCTGCAAATGGAGAAGCAAGTCGTTCCGTTCGAGCAGAAGGTTCGTTGGACCGATGCCCTGCTGGCCGCCGGGGTTGACATCGTGCAGCTCGGCTCGTTTGTGCATCCCGGCAAGGTGCCGCAGATGGCCGACACCGACGCCCTTTTCCAGCATTTCTCCGCACCCGGCCGCAAGCCGGCCGGCGTGACTTTGTCGGGCCTGGTGCTGAATGAGAAGGGGCTGGAACGCGGCATGGCCTGCGGCGTCGAGATGTTCTGCATGGGCGTCTCCGCCAGCGAAACCCATAGCCAGAAGAACACCGGCATGTGCGTCGCCGATGCCACTTCGCGCATTACGGCCATGGCCAAACAGGCCGCGGGCGCGGGCAGGAAGGTGCAGCTCTCCGTCCAGTCCGCCTTCGGCTGCGGCTTCGATGGCCCGGTGCCCCCGGAGCGCGTGCTGAGCATCGCCGGGCATTTCCTCAATGCGGGCTTCCGCAACATCAGCCTGGCCGATACCGCCGGGCACGGGACGCCGGGGCAGGTCGAGCGGTTGTTCGGGGCAATCCTCAAAATGGCGCCTGACGCCGAGTGCACCTGTCACTTCCACAATACCTACGGCCTGGGAATGGCAAATTGCTGCGCGGCGATGAGCGCCGGGGTGAAGTGCTTCGAGTCCGCTGTGGCCGGGCTGGGCGGCTGCCCGTTCACGAAGGTGGCCGGCGGCAACGTCTGCACCGAAGACCTTGTGCATTACTTGCACCGGCTGGGGCAGCGGCCGGAACTGAACCTGGAGAGACTGGTTGAAGTGGCGCGTGACCTGGGCCGGTTCTTCGGGCGCGAACTGCCGGGCATGGTTTACAAGATCGGCCTGGCGCAAGCCGCCGGCACGGCCTGCCAAGGGAAATCGCGAGGAGAATGACCATTTAGATCCCATTCCCGGCAAGGCGCGCCCTTCGCGCGGGCTGAGGCTCAAACGGACGGCGAAGCCTGCCTCATGGCTAGCGAATATGAGCAATTCAACAGACAAGACCCCAAAACCCCGCGCGGCGCTGGAAGGCATCCGGGTGCTGGATATAACGAACGTCCTGGCCGGGCCGTTTGCCACGCTGCACCTTGCCCTGCTCGGCGCGGAAGTCATCAAGATTGAGAACCCGGCCGATGGCGACCTTGCCCGCAAGCTGGGCAACGTGCCCAAGCTCAACCGTGAGCTGATGGGCACCAGCTTCCTGGCGCAGAACTCGAACAAGAAATCCCTCACCCTGAACCTGAAGGCGCCGGAAGGCCGCGAGATATTCAAGAAGCTGGTTGCCACCGCGGATGTGCTGGTCGAGAACTTCCGGCCTGATGTCATGAAACGCCTCGGGCTCGACTACCCCGTGCTGGCGCAGATCAACCCGCGCCTCGTTTATTGCGCCATCTCCGGCTTTGGCCAGACCGGCCCGGATGCTTTCAAGCCTGCTTACGACCAGATCATTCAAGGTCTGAGCGGCGTCATGGCGATTAACGGCGACGAGCGGCTCAACCCGCTGCGCGCCGGCTTCCCGGTGTGCGACACCGTCGGCGGACTCAACGCCGCCTTTGCGACGCTGGCCGCGCTGTTCCATCGCCAGCGGACCGGCGAAGGACAGTTCATTGACGTATCGCTGCTGGACTCCATCATGCCGCTCATGGGCTGGGTGGCGGCCAACCTGCTGATCGGCAAGCAGCAGCCGGTTTTGATGGGCAACGACAACTTCACCGCCGCCCCATCGGGCACTTTTGTCACCCGGGACGGCTACATTAACATCGCGGCCAACAAGCAGGAGCAGTGGGAGGCTGTGGCCGACCTGCTCGGGGTGCCGGAGCTGAAGACCGACCCGCGCTTCCAGGAGCGCGACAACCGCAAGAAGAACCGCAAGGCGCTCACGCCCTTGCTCGAGGCGAAATTGAAGGAAAAGGACACCGCTCACTGGGTCGAGCTGCTGAACCGGAACGACGTTCCTTGCGGCGCGATTCTCAGCCTCGAGAACGCCCTCAACCAGCCGCAGGTGCAGCATCGCCAGACGCTGCAAAAGGTCGCCGTCGAGGGCATCGGCGAACTCCAGCTCTTCGGCCTGAGCGCGAAATTGGAGAAGACGCCCGGCGGCATCAAATCGCCGCCGCCGCGCCTTTCCGCCCACACGAACGCAATCCTGACCGGGCTCGGGTATTCGCAGGACGACCTGAACCGCTTCAAGGAAGCCCGCATAATCTGATGCCCCCGACTTCTGCCCGCTTACCCATTTAACCCGTCAACACTTAACAAGCCTATGACCGTAGTTGAGAAAATCCTCGCCCGCGCCGCAGGGCTGCCCTTCGTGAAGGCCGGCGATGTAGTAGAACCCAAAGTGGACCTCGCCATGTCGCATGAGAATGCGGCCCTCGTGATCAACCAATTCCTCGATATATACAAGGGCACTCCGCTGCAGCCCAGGATTTGGGATCCCAGTCGCGTCGCGGTGATCTTTGACCACCGCGTGCCGGCCGAATCGTCCAAGACGGCTTCCAACCAGAAGAAGGTGCGCGATGTCGTCGGGGCGCAAGGCGTCGGCAAGTTCCACGACATCCGCGGCGACGTGGGCGGCATCTGCCACCAGATCCTGCCCGAGAACGGCTATGTCCGGCCGGGCTGCGTGGTGGTGGGCACCGATTCGCACACCACCAGCCACGGCGCGCTGGGCGCCTTTGCGTTCGGCATCGGCGCCACCGAAATGGCGAGCGTCTGGGCCCTCGGCACGGTTCTGAATGTCGAGGTGCCGCCGACGGTCAAGGTGATTGTAAAGGGCCGCTTCAAGAAGTTCGTGGGACCAAAGGACCTGATCCTGCATCTCATCGGCAAGATCAGCGCCCAGGGCGCGAACTTCAAAGTGCTCGAGTTCCACGGCGAGACGATCAGCCGGATGCCCACCTCGGGCCGGCTGGTGCTCTGCAACATGTCGGTCGAAGCGGGCGCAACGGCGGGCATCGTCCCGGCGGACGAGGAGACCATGCGCTACCTGCGCGAAGAGGCCGGGGTGACCAGCCCTGTCGAACCCGTGCTGCCGGATCCGGATGCGGCCTACGAAAGCGTAATTGAGATCAATGTCTCCAGGTTGGAGCCGCAGATCGCATGTCCTCACACTGTGGACAACGTGAAGCCGATTGACCAGGTGGCCGGCAAGAAGGTCAACCAAATCGTTATCGGCTCTTGCACCAACGGGCGGCTCGACGATCTGGCCGTCGCCGCGAAGATTCTCAAGGGCCAGAAGGTGGCCCCGGGCACGCGCATGTTGATCTTCCCGGCCTCGGCGAAAATCTTCCGCCAGGCGCTGGGCAAAGGCTACATCGGCACGTTTATGCAGGCCGGCGCAGTGGTGATGAACTCCGGCTGCGGCCCCTGCCTGGGCATCCACGAAGGCGCGCTCGGCGACGGCGAAACCGCGCTCTCCACCACCAATCGCAACTTCAAAGGCCGCATGGGCAATCCGAACTCCGAGGTTTACCTCTGCTCCCCGGCTGTGGCTGCCGCGTCCGCCATCACCGGCGTCATTACCAATCCCCGAAAGCAGTAGCCACCCCCCTAACGTCTCTCTGTTATGCCAAATGTTGTTTTCAAAGTCGGCGACGATGTCTCGACCGATGTCATCTACCCCGGCCGCTACATGGCCACCGTGCTGCCCACCGAAACGCCTCAGTTTGCGTTTGCGGATGAGACGGCTTTCAACACCCGGCTCAAAGCCAGGCAGGTTTCACAGGGCAGCATTCTGGTCGGCGGCAAGAACTTCGGCTGCGGCTCCTCGCGCGAGCAGGCGGTGTCCTGCTTGAAGGGGCACGAGCTGATTATTGTCGCCAGGAGCTTCGCGCGCATCTTCCTGCAGAACGCCATCAACCTCGGCCTGCGCATGGTCGTCTGTCCCGAAATCGAAGCTGCCGAAGGCGACGAACTGGAGCTGACCCCTGCTGCCGTGGTGAACAAGACAACCGGCAGGCAGTTCAACGTGGAGCCGATGCCCAAGTCCCGGCAGGTCATTATTGATGCCGGCGGCTTGATTCCCTACACGCGCAAGCGGCT
>CAZHEW010000030.1:0-16050 GCA_964531815.1 uncultured Verrucomicrobiota bacterium | reverse complement strand
GCGAATGAAATTGAACCCCAGGCTGCAGCCTGTAGCCTGAGCATGTCCTATGAACCCAATCATGACCTCCCGCGAGCGGGTGTGGAAAGCGATTAACTTCGAGGCGCCCGACCGTGTGCCGATTGACCTCGGCGGCACCAAGGTGAGCGGCATTCACGCCGACGCCTACCTCGAACTGGGACGGCACCTCGGACTGGATGTCGAGCTGCCCAAGGTGTACGACCAGTTCCAAATGCTGGCCCGGGTCGAAGAGCCAGTGCGCCGCCGGCTGCATTCCGATTTGGTGCAAGTCGAGAACCTGGTGGAAACCTGGGGGCTGGCCAATCGCGATTGGAAAGTCTTCAAGACCGGACCCGGGAATGACGTCCTGATGCCGGGCGGGTTCAGTCCCGTCAAAGACGAGGGGGGCTTCCTTGTCCTGCGGAACACCCAGGGTGAGGCGCTCGCGCACATGTCGCCCGGCGGCCTGTATTTCGACCGCATCACCAGCACCGCCATGTCCGAAAACATCGTCCTGATGGACCCCGAGAAATGGAGAAAGTCACTTCCCTTGTATTCGGATGAAGAGCTGACTGTGCTGCAAAAGCGAGCGCGCTTCCTGCGGGACTACACCGATTACTCCGTCCATGGCGGCTTCAACAAGTTCAAGACACAATCCTCCGGCCTGATCGCCGGGCACACCTTCACTGACTGGCTCTGCCTGCTGATGACGGAAAAGGACTACGTGCATTCGATTCTCCACGCGACGGCAGAGCGGAACATCGAGAACCTGAAGCTCTACCTCCAGGCGGTGGGCGATTGCATTGACACCGTCCTCCTCTCCACGACCGACTATGGCTCCCAGAAAGGCGAGCTGATCAGCCCGCAGATCTTCAAGGAGCTTTATCTGCCGCATATCAAGCAGGTGAACGACTTCGTGCACAGTCAGGGCCGATTCAAGACCATGTATCACACCTGCGGTTCGGTGCGGAACCTCATCGAGTATTTCATCCAGGCCGGCGTGGACATTTTGAACCCCTTGCAGGTGAACACCGCAAATATGGATCCACGCGAGCTTGAACAGCAATTCGGCGGGCGCATTGTTTTCTGGGGTGGGGGAGTGGACACGCAGACGGCGTATCAGTTTGGCACGCCGGAAGAGGTGCGACGGCAGGTCCGTGAGCGCCTGGACATCTTTGCAGAGGGGGGAGGTTATGTGTTCAGCCCATCCCACAACACCCAGTATGGTGTGCCCGCGGCCAACATCCTCGCTATGGCCGATGAGGTCGTCGAGCACGGCCGCCACCGAAAGTCCCCGGTGGCTCCTTGCGGGACACAAGGCGGCAGCCAAACCGCAGCGCAGGCGGCCCGCCTGTGAGTGCCGGCCTTGCCCCCGCCTATGTCCAAGCCGCCCGCTGAGCTGGCCAACGCACGCACGGAAGGCAAGACGCCATGAAGCTATTCTGCTGCAAGTGCCTGAACATTGGATTGCTGCTGACTGCGGCGCCGGCTTGCGCCGGGCTGGTCGCTCATTTGCCTCTGGACGCGGCCTCGAACGTCATTCTTGCCGGCAAGGCTGTATTTGTTGACGGCGTCATCGGCAAGGCCGTTGCGCTCCGGCCTTCGAGCGAGGGACTCGTTATGGAAGCCGGAGAACTGGGACTCAAGCTTTCGAATGCGGTCTCGATCGGCTGTTGGTTCAAGGCCGGGAGTTCACCTGGCGAGGAGCTTGTCGTTGTGGAGGCGGGCGGGTGCCGTTTGGCGGTGGCTAAAGGGGGCGGCAACGCCTCTTTCGCGGTCGAGGGCGTAAAAGGATCGCTCGCCGGCATTGCGGCCGCCCGCAGGGCCAGCGGGTATTCGGACATTTGCGACGGCCAGTGGCATCAGCTCGCGGGGCTGTATGACGGGCAAGTCCTGGCCCTCTATGTTGACGGCGTCATGGAGGAACTGCTGGACGCCTCCGGGCCGATCGCCGGCCGGGAAATGAAAGTTGTGCTGGGCAAGACGATCCAGCCGGCGAACACCACCACCTGCTGCATTGACGACATCAACATCTACGATGAGGCGCTCGCTTACGATACCATTCTCCACCTGGCCGGAGGCAAGGCGCGGAAGGCCGAGCCGGTGGCCGCCAGACATGTGGACTTGCACCGCGACTTCCTCGACAAGGGCGTATTCCCCATCCAGGCACACCGCGGCGGCGGGCTGGCGCTGCCGGAACATACCCTGGAGACCTACCGCGAGACTTGGGCAATGGGCTTGATCCCGGAAGCGGATATTCGGACGACCGCGGAAGGCATGATCATCTGTGTGCACGACAACGACCTCAAGCGGGTGGCACCGGCGGCACCGGCGCCGTTGAATGCCATGCCCTTCGAGAAGATGACGCTGGAGCGGATCAAGACGCTCGATGTGGGGGCCTTTCGCGGACGGCCCGGCCAAAAGGTGCCAACCCTGGAAGAAGTCTTCCGCGACATGCAGGGCCACCCGGAACGGATGCTGGAACTGGATTACAAACAGATCGAGCTGGGCCAATTGGCCTCGCTGATCGGCCGGTACGGCCTGAAGGATCAGGTGGTCTTTGTTACCCGCCGGCACCATCTGATCCGGCAATGGCAGCGGGTCTGTCCGCAGGCCACGACGATGCTCTGGCTGGGCGGCACCGAGCCTGCGCTGGACCGGATGTTCGAGCAGTTGCGGCGGGACGGGTTTGCCGGCATTTCAATCGTTCAAATCATTGTTTTCAAAGACACTTCGGCAGACGGCTTTCGGCCATCGGTTGACTATCTCCGGCAACGCCGGTCGGAACTTGCGGAAAGGGGCATCGCCCTGCAACTCATTCCCTGGGAGATGGCCAGCCAGGCTGTATTCGAGAAGCTGCTGTCAGCGGGGTTTCGATTCTTCGGGACGGATTACCCGCAAACAGCCTTGGAGTCCTATAGGCGTATCCTGAAACAGGCGAAACCGTGAGCTACCGCCAGTTGTGCGCCGAGCATCGTGGCGCTAATCTTGGTCCATGACGATTAGAAATGCGGTTCTGGCCGCACTGCTTCTTTCATTTGGGCAGGTGGCGGGGAACAGTGCCCGCTCGGACGCGGAGGTGCTTTACAACGGAATCAGACTGCCCGCCGAGTGGCCGCCGCGGAACATGGACCCGAAGAGCGACGCGCCGATGCCGGTTCCGTATCTGAAAGATCCCCCGTCGGTCATACCGATAGATACTGGCCGGCAGTTATTCGTTGACTCTTTTCTCATCGAGGCGACGACACTGAAGAGGAAGTTCCATTTGGCCACCAAGTACGCGGGTAATCCCGTTCTCAAGCCGGAGACGGAGCTGGAGCTGAATCAGCAAGGCAACGCGCTGGCTTGCCCGAAGAGCGGCGGCATCTGGTGGGATCCGCAGCTCAGGCTGTTCCGCATGTGGTATGAAGCGGGCTGGCTCGCCACGGTGTGCTACGCGACGAGCGCCGATGGCCTGCAATGGCAGCGCCCCAGCCTTCCCCTCCAGCCCGGCGCCAATCGGGTGCTTGATGCCAGCATCCTCCCTGATTCATGGTCCGTCTTCCCGGATTATGAGAGCAGGGACCCCCAACAGGCGTGGATGATGTTCCTGCGCTCGCCGGGAGGCTCCAGTTCCATTCCCGGGAAGTGCCTGGTCTCCGCGGATGGGATTCATTGGAGCCCGCCGGCTCGCAGCGGACCTACGGGCGACCGCAGCACCATGTTCTACAATCCGTTCAGGCAGAAGTGGATATTCAGTTTGCGGTCATCCGTCCGGGGAAGAAGCCGCCATTACTGGGAGTGTGATGATTTCCTCAAGGGTGCGAATTGGCAGAATTTCACGAACCAAGGACCAGACAGCCCTGTGTTCTGGACCGGCGCCGACTCTCTTGACCTGCCCGATCCGGCGATTGGGAATAAGCCCCAGCTCTACAACCTGGATGCCGTGGCCTATGAAAGCATCATGCTCGGGCTATTTGAGATTCATCGCGGGCCGCCGAACCAGGAGGGCATGCAGACCGGCATCCCCAAGATCACAGACCTGGAGTTGGCCTACAGTCGTGATGGTTTCCATTGGGACAGGCCGGACCGCCGGGCCTTCATTGCCTCGTCGCGAACCAACACTTGGGATCGCGGCTACGTCCAGTCTGTGGGCGGGGTGTGCCTGGTCCAGGGCGACAAGTTGTGGTTCTACTACAGCGCCGTCCGCGGCACTCCCGGCAAGCTGAGCAAGAACGTGCGGCGCAACGGCATGTATGATCAGGGCAGCACGGGCCTTGCCTTTCTGCGCCGGGATGGGTTTGCCTCGTTGGAGGCAAACGCCACCGGCGGATACCTGCTTACCCGCCCTGTGAAGTTCAAAGGCAGCCGCTTGTTTGTAAATGTGGACAATCCGCAAGGGTCGCTGCGCGTCGAGGTTCTCGATGCAAACAACGCCGTGATCGAGCCCTTCACGAAGGTTAACTGTGCGCCAGTCAGTACCGACACAACCCTGCACGAGGTCCGCTGGGCTGGGAACACCGACCTGGCTCGCCTCGCCGGCCAGGCGGTGAAGTTCAAGTTCCACCTCACCAACGCTGGCCTGTACTCCTTCTGGGTCTCGCCGGATGAATCCGGAGCAAGCTACGGCTATGTGGGTGCCGGCGGCATTGGCTTCAGCAGCCTTAGAGACACCTTGGGCCGGAAACTCGATCCCAGCGTCGGCAAAGCCCCCAATGCCCGTGGCAAGAAGAACTGACCGATACTACTGACTCGGCGTGGCGGACCTGCGGTTGCCGGCAATAGCCAGCCCGCTTCACCGGCCTATCAACCAATCAATGCCTGTTGAGAATATGACAAACTGCTTAAGCTCCCGAAGTGTTCCTGCAAGACTGTTTCCCTGTCTCGCCGCCAGCTTGATCCTGGGAGCAGCCATCGCTGCCGCCCAACCGCCGCCGCGCGGCTATTCCATCCCGACGATTGATCTGTCGCAGGAGACCCGGCGGCAAGTCATTGTGGACCGCGAGCCGGGACAGTATCTGGGCCATCCGACCACCGTCCTGCTGGAGGACAACCGTACAATGCTCGCCGTCTATCCCAAGGGACACGGGCGCGGGGCGATTGTCTGCAAGCGCAGTTCCGACGGCGGGCTCACCTGGAGCGAGCGCCTGCCCGTGCCGAAGAGCTGGGCAACTTCGCTCGAAGTGCCCACCCTCTACCGCACCACCGATGCCGCCGGCAAGAAGCGGCTCATTATGTTCTCAGGGCTTTACCCTATCCGGATGGCGGTCAGCGAGGACGACGGCGGGAGCTGGAGCGAATTGAAGCGCATCGGCAAGTTCGGCGGCGTGGTGGCGATGGCCTCCTGTGTGCCGCTGAAGACCGCCCCGGGCCACTACATGGCGCTGTTTCATGACGATGGCCGCTTCATCGCGGGCGGCGGCCAGGAAAAGTCCCGCGTCAAGAGCCCGCACAGCCCCCACACCTCGCCCGCCGCCAAGTCCTGGCAGTTCTTCGTGTACCAGGCCCGCAGCACCGATGGCGGCCTGACCTGGAGCGTGCCGATCCCCATCGCCACGTTGCCGGATGCGGACTTGTGCGAGCCCGGGGCTGTGCGCTCGCCGGACGGCCGGGAGATCGCTGTCCTGCTGCGCGAGAACAAGCGCAAGCTCAACAGCTTCGTCATCTTCACCCGGGACGAGGGCCTGACCTGGACCCAGCCGCGCGAGCTGCCGGGCGCGCTGACCGGCGACCGCCACACCGCCAAATACACGCCCGATGGCCGCCTGTTCATCTCTTTCCGGGACATGACCCACGACTCGCCCACGCGCGGCGACTGGGTGGCATGGGTCGGCAAGTACGACGACATCGTGAAAGGCGCCGAAGGGCAATACCGCGTCCGGCTGATGGACAACACCAAAGGCACAGACTGCGCCTACCCGGGCGTGGAAGTCCTGCCCGACGGCACCATCGTGACCACCACTTACGGCCACTGGACCCGGGGCGAGTCCCCCTACATTGTCAGCGTGCGGCTGAAGTTGGGCGAGTTGGACGCCAAAGCAGGCAAGTAGCCCCGCAACTCCCGAAGGGCGTGGCGCGCCACCCTGGCCGCGCCATGTCAGCCTCGCCGGGTCGCCGCGCCGGCAGCCAGCACTACGTAATTGACCCTGTGCTGAAAAGACTGTTTGCTGTGGCCCGCGACCGCTTATGAGTGTGCCCAAACCTACGCTGAACGACTTGCGCATCGAGCGCGCCGCCGAGCCGGCCTCCTCGTCCCGGCTCTGGGCGGTGGTGGGCGGCATTCTGGTTTTGATCCTGGCCGGGGGAACCGCCCTCTGGTTCAAGCGAACCAGCGCCACGGCCGTGCGCACCGCGCTCGCGCGCGCGGCCGCCGGCGAGGGCATCGAGCGGACGGTGCTGAACGCGTCGGGCTACGTCACTGCCCGCCGGCAGGCGACGGTTTCCGCCAAGATCACCGCCAAGGTAATCGAGGTGCTGGTCGAGGAAGGGATGAAAGTGCGCGAGGGGCAGATTCTGGCGCGGCTGGACGATAACAATGTTCGCACCAGCCTGCACCTGGCGGAGGCGCAGTTGGCTTCCGTCACCAACGCCATGGTTGAAACGCGCGTGCGCATCAAGGAAGCCGACCAGGAGCTGCAGCGCCAGACCGGGCTGATCAAGAACAACATCGCCACCCAGGCCGACTACGACCACGCCGAGGCGGCGCACCTCGCCTTGAAGGCCAGGTTGAACCAACAGCAGGCCGAGGTCGCTGTGGCCGAGAAGCAGGTCGCCTACTGGCACCAGCAGTTGGATGACACGATCATCCGCGCGCCGTTTGCCGGCATCGTCACCTCCAAGAACGCTCAGCCGGGCGAGATGATCTCGCCTATCTCCGCCGGCGGCGGCTTCACCCGCACCGGGATATGCACGATCGTGGACATGGAGTCCCTGGAAATTGAGATAGACGTCAACGAGAGCTACATCAACCGTGTTCGCGCCGGGCAGGCGGTCGAAGCCGCGCTCGATGCCTACCCGGAATGGAAGATCCCCTCCAAGGTCATCGCCATTATCCCCACCGCCGACCGGCAGAAATCCACAGTGAAGGTGCGGGTTGGCATTGACCAGCTCGACCCGCGCATCCTGCCGGAGATGAGCGTGAAGGTCGCCTTCCGCGAAGTCAATGGGTCCGGGCCGGTGGCAGGCCGCACGGTGATGGTTCCCAAGGCCGCCGTTCAGCAGCAGGACGGGCGCAACGTGGTGTGGGTGGTGTCCGGCGGACGCGCCGAACGCCGGGCTGTAACGGTCAGCAGCACGCGCCTCGGCGAAACGGTTGTCAGCGCCGGCCTCAAGGCCGGGGAAAAGGTCATCGTGGACGGGCCGCCGGACCTGAAGGATGGCGCGGCCGTCGTTGAGAGGGAACCCGGTCGCAAGTAAGCCATGCCCGGCTCGGCCAACCAGACCCTGGTGGACGTGGACGGGGTGGAAAAGGTCTTCCACCGCGGATCGGAGGACATCCACGTCCTGAAGGACCTGCACTTGAAAGTGCCGCCGGGCGAGTTCCTGGCGTTGATGGGGCCTTCCGGGTCGGGCAAGAGCACCCTGCTGAACCTGATTGGCGGGCTGGACCGGCCCACCCGCGGCTCGGTCAGCATCGCCGGCGAGCGCGTGGACCGGTTATCCGACCACAAGCTGGCGGCCTGGCGCGCGCGGCATATCGGCTTTGTCTTCCAGCTCTACAACCTGCTGCCGGTGCTCACGGCGGAGCGCAACGTGGAATTGCCCCTGTTGCTGACGCACCTGAACCGCGCCCAGCGCAAGCGGCATGTGGCCACGGCGCTGGCAATTGTCGGCCTCGCCCAGCGCGCCAGACACTATCCGCGCCAGCTCTCCGGTGGAGAGCAGCAGCGCGTCGGCGTCGCCCGCGCCATTGTCACCGACCCCACATTGCTGCTCTGCGACGAGCCCACCGGCGACCTCGACCGCAAGGCCGGGGACGAAATACTCGACCTGCTCCAGGGGTTAAACCGCGAGCACGGCAAGACGATCATCATGGTCACCCACGACCCGCACGCCTCGGCCCGCGCCTCGCGCACAGTCTATCTCGACAAAGGCCGGCTCTGCGACCAGCCCGTCACGTAACCGCCACCCTCCTGACCTGCTAATGCCCTCCGTTCCCCCCGCCACACGTCTGCTGCTGGTCCGCCATGCGGAAGTCGAAGCCTCCTACCAGGGCGTGTTCGGCGGCCGGCTAGACATGGCGCTTTCGCCGCGCGGCCACGAGCAAGCCGCGGCGCTGGCAGCCTACCTGCGCCGCCAACCCCTCGACGCGATTTATGCCAGCCCGATGAAACGCGTCCAGCAGACCCTCGCCCCCCTGCTGGTGAACGGCACGCCGCCGCCGGTCATCCTGCCGGACCTGCGCGAAGTGGACTTTGGGGATTGGACCGGCCTGGCCTACGATGCCGTCCACGCCCGGTTCGGCGTCAGCGCCCATCGCTGGCTGGAGCAGCTCGAATGCGATGGCATAGCCAATGCCGAATGCTCGAAAACCCTCCAGGACCGCGTGGAGCCGTGTCTGCGGCAGATCCTGGACCGGCACCCCGGCCAGCAGGTCGCCGTCTTCTGCCATGGCGGCATCATCCGCGTGCTGCTGGCCATCCTGCTCCGCTGGCCCCTCTCGCGGCTGGGAGCGTTTGCGATCGGATATGCCAGCGTCACCCGCGTCCGGTTGCGGCCAGAGCATCCCGAGCTGCAATTGGTCAACTACACGCCCTGGCGCGACGCCGGTGGCTGGCTTGGGCCAAAGCTGGATGGCTGCTCACGGGGATAGCTGGTGAAACGAACTGCGCTCTGGCGAGTCTCGGTGCTCACGACGGCGGAGGCGGAAGACGCGGTTGCGGAATGGCTGCAATGCGCCTTCGGCCAGCCCGCCTCTTCCTACACCGACATGGAGACACAGCTAACGCAGGTTTCCGCGTATCTCAAAGCCAGGCCGGACTGGTCGCGGGCGCGGCGGGCGGAACTGGCTCTGGGGCTGGCAGCCATCGCCGCTGGCGGACTCGACCTCGGGCCGGGCCGAATCTCGCTCAGGCGCATCCGCTCGGCGGATTGGGCGGAGTCCTGGAAACGGCACTTCAAGCCGCTGGTGATCGGATCGGCCCTGCTGCTCAAGCCGGGCTGGAGCCGGCGCCGCCCCCGGAAAGGGCAAGCCGTGCTGGTGCTCGATCCGGGACTGAGCTTCGGCACAGGGCGGCACCCGACCACGGCCTTCTGCCTGCGGCAACTGGTCGCGCGCCGCCGTCCGGGCGAGGCGCAGTCCTGCCTGGATGCCGGCACCGGCTCGGGCATTCTCGCCATCGCCGCCGCCAAGCTCGGTTATGCGCCGGTGGATGCCTTTGATTACGATCCCCAGGCCGTTGCCGTGGCGCAGGCCAACGCCCGGCGAAACCGGGTTGGCGCGCGAATTCGCTTTTGGCGGCAGGACTTGACGCGGCTGCCGCGCCGGGCTGGCAGGCGATACTCCATCATCTGCGCCAACCTCGTTGCGAGCCTGCTGCTGGAACAGCGGGAACGGCTGCTGGCCCGGTTGAGACCGGATGGCATACTCGTCGCCGCTGGCATCCTGGCGGCGGAATATGAGCAGGTCCGGCGCGCCTTCGCCGCCGCCGGTCTTCGGCAGATTGCCGCTCGAACCCAGGCCGAATGGCGCTCCGGCGCCTTTGTGTGGCGGCGGAAGGCTCATGTCCCCCACAGCATGCCAACGGACTGGCGCGTGAACGTCCCCTCCGCTGCACGAGCGGCTGATGGCGCGGGTCAAACTCAAGGGCGACGGGAAGCTGCTTTGCGCTGCGGCAGGCGCAGGCATCGTTCCCGGAGCTGCCGCGCCAGCCGGTTGGCGTCTGCCGGCCGGTGAATCCTCAGCGTCTCCGCTTCGGGGTAGCAGCGCAGAAAAACCTCCGCGCACTCCGCGCGAACGACGACGACGGCCAGGCGGCAGGCGAGGGGTCTGGCAAGGAGGTCGAAAGCGGCGCGCCAACCCTGGTGATGGTCAAACTCCAGCGGGCCAAGCTCGTCGAGGACGAAGAGGTCGCACGGCGGGGTTTGGGCAAGCAGCGCGTTGCCCCAGGCAAGCGTCTCGCTGTCAAAGGTCCAGTCTCCGAGGCAAGGTCCCCGCAGCTCGCCGCCAACCCGGCTGGCGAGCCGGCGGCGGGCGCCCGAGTGCGCGGCCCACGCGTCGAGACGGACCTTTCGGCCCTGCCGGACCTGGGCCGGCGAAAGCAAGCCGAACACGGTCGCGCCGGCTTGTTTGGCCTCCTCGACCAGTCTCATCAGCAGGCGCGTCTTGCCGGCGCCGCGCCGGCCGGTGAGCAGGATCAAATGCGCGCGGGCAATAGCTGGTTGGTGGTGCAAAGCGTGTTACACGGTCAGGAGCTCTAATAGCAGGCGCTCCCGCCGCCGCGCAACGGCAATATCAGCCCGGAGCCGCTTGGACGGGTTTGTAACATGACCGGCCTGCCGGCGCACCAGGCCGGCCCGGCGGCCCCGGCTCCCCTCCACTCAAGGGCCGCCGGGTAGCTCCTGCATAGCTCCTGCCCCCGTCCCACCTGGCTACCACCTGGCTTAATAGAATTTCTATTAAGCCAGGTGGTAGCCAGGTGGGACGGGGGCAGGATGGGGCGCGGGCGGCTTTCGGCGCGGGGCGCTTTTCGTTTGCGAGCGGCGTTGGCGGGAACGATAATCGGGCGTCGGCAGTCAGACTTCCGACGCTTATGAATAGAGTGCGGCACATTGCCTTGTGGGGCTGGCTGCTGGGGCTGGGTTGCGCCGGCGCCGGCGCCGCGGAAGCTGATTGGCCAATGTTTCGGGGCGGGCCGGCGTTGACGGGTGTGGCCGTCGGCCGCCTGCCGGAACAGTTGCGGCTGCTCTGGACCTTCAAGACGGGCGGCCCGGTCAGGTCTTCCCCCGCCATTGTGCAGGGGCGTGTTTTTGTCGGCTCGGACGACGGGAATGTGTATGCGCTGGGGCTGGCGGACGGCAGGAAGGTGTGGGCGTTCAAGACGGAGGGCGAGGTCGAGTCTTCGCCGCTGGTGCTGGAGGGCAAGGTGTATGCTGGGTCGAGCGACGCTTTTCTCTACGCGCTCGAGGCCGCGACCGGCAAGCTGGTGTGGAAATACGAGACAGGCAGCAAGATCTCCGGGGCGCCCAACTGGGTGAAGACCAGCGGGGGAACGCGCGTGCTGGCGGGCAGCCACGATTACAAGCTGCATTGCGTGGATGCCGCGACCGGGCGCAGCAATTGGGTCTATGAAACCAGCAATTACATTAACGGCGCGCCGGCTGTGGCTGGCGGCCAGACCGTTTTCGGGGGTTGCGACGGCCTTTTGCACGTCATTTCGCTGGCGGAGGGCAAGCCGGTGCGGCAGGTCGAAGCGGGCGCCTACATCGCCGGGTCGGTGGCGCTGGCGGACGGGCGCGCCTATTTCGGCCAGTATGAGAACGAGTTCCTCTGCGTGGACCTGAAGGCGGGCAGGAAGGTGTGGAGCTTTCACGATCGGGATTTTCCGTATTTCTCCTCGCCGGCGGTGACGCCGGAGTTCGTGGTGTTTGGCGGGCGGGACAAACGGCTGCACTGCGTGAAGCGCGCGGACGGCCAGGCGGCCTGGAGCTTTTCGACGCGGGGCAAGGTGGACAGCTCGCCGGTGGTATGCGGGGACAAGGTGGTCGTGGGTTCGGACGACGGGCGGCTTTATGTGGTGACGCTGGCTGCGGGCAAGGCGCTGTGGTCCTACGAGATCGGGGAGCCCATCGAGAATTCGCCGGCGGTGGCGGGCGGCCGGGTGGTCGTGGGCGGCAATGATGGCGGGGTGTACTGCTTCGGGGAAAAGTGAACCTGGTGCATTTAACGCCCGGCGCCGGCGCCATGTATTGCGGCGGCTGCCTGAGGGACAACGCGCTGGTGACCGCGCTGCGCAAGCTCGGCCACGAGGCCACCATGGTGCCGCTCTACCTGCCGCTGACACTGGATGAACCGGATCAAAGCGCCGGGACCCCGGTCTTCTTCGGCGGCCTCAATGTCTATCTGCAACAGAAGTCGGCGTGGTTCCGGGGCGCGCCGGGCTGGCTGCACGATTTGCTGGCGTCGCCCCGCGCGCTGGAGTGGGCGGCGGGCCGGGCGGCCAAGACTCAAGCGTCGGGTCTGGGCGAGTTGACGCTTTCCATGCTGCGCGGCGAAGCGGGGAATCAGGCGCGCGAACTGGACAAGCTCATCGCGTGGCTCAAAAGCCAGCCGCCCCCGGATATGCTGTGCCTCTCCAATGCCCTGCTCGTCGGCATGGTCCGCCACCTCAAGGCCGAGCTGCGCGTGCCGGTCGCCTGTGCGCTGCAGGGGGAAGACTCGTTTCTCGACGCCCTGCCGGAGCCCCATCGCGCGGCGTGCTGGCGGGAATTGGCGGGGCGAGCGCAGGAGGTGGACCTGTTCATCGCGCCGAGCCGGTATTTCGGAGATTTGATGATCGGGCGACTCAGCCTGAGCGCGGGGCGGGTGCGGGTGATTTACAACGGGATCAACCTGGACGGCTACCGACAGGACGGCGAAGGTCCGAGGGGCAAGGCGCAGGCCGGGGGCGCGCCGACGCTGGGTTACTTTGCGCGGATGTGCCCGGAGAAAGGACTGGACACGCTGGTCGAGGCCTACATCCGCCTGCGGCAGGAGGGGCGCGCGGGGGGACTCAAGCTGCGCGTGGGGGGCAGTTGCGGGCCGGCGGACACGCCCTTTGTGAGCCGGTTGCGCGGGCGGCTGGAAGCAAGCGGTCTGCTGGGAGAAGTGGAGTTTGCCCCCAATCCGGACCGCGCCCGCAAGCTGGATTTCCTGCGTTCACTGTCGGTCTTCTCGGTGCCGGCGCGCTACGGGGAAGCCTTTGGGTTATATGTTGTCGAGGCCATGGCGGCGGGTGTGCCTGTTGTGCAACCGAGAGTCGCGGCCTTCCCCGAGCTTATCGAGGCCACGCGGGGCGGGCTGCTGTGCGCGCCGGATGATCCGCAAGCATTGGCGGAGGGGATCGGGGCATTGCTGTCGGATCCGGCGCGGTCGCGGGCGCTGGGCCAGGCCGGCCGGCGGGCCGTGTTCGAGCGGTTCAGCGCGGAAACGATGGCGCGAGAAGTGGCGCAGGCCTGCGGCGCGATAGCCGGCCCCCGCTTTTAGCCCGCGCTGCTCACACGCGCCCCGCAATGCCGACAGGCCGGGGCGCAGATCTCCCCGCCGGCTCATCCACGAGGCGCAGTGCGCGAGCGGTGCCAAGTTTCGGGCTTGGCAGCCCCAATGCTGGACAGTAGCTGAGCGCTCCCGGGAATCCTGCCTGGATTTTGGCGGATAGCCGCTGTGTGACAGCGCGTTATATGGTCAATGCAAGCCATTGAAAACATTGGGCTTGCGCTCGCGCCGGCCGGCCTTGGTTTGGGCAAGGGGCAATGCCGCGGCGCAGCGCGGGGTTTGCGCGTCATGGTTGCGGATGTTTTGGCAACGGTACTGCGTAGTACGCGTTTGATATGCTGTCCACAGCAAACTGCCCACACCGCGTGCGCCGCGTTGTGCCCGTGAAAATTCTCTGCGCCGGTCTTTTGGTTTCATTTGCAGCTTCGGTGATCGCCGCCAGCAGTGTGACGGTAGCCTGGAACCGGAGCGCGAGCCCCGAGATTGCGGGATACAGGGTGTATTACGGAGCCGCGAGCCGCACTTACACGAACAAGGTTGATGCCGGCAACGCGACCAATGTGGTCATCGGCGGCTTGTCCACCGGCACAGTTTATTACCTGGCGGCCACGGTGTATGACACGGCGGGTCTGGAAAGCGATTACTCGACCGAAGCCGCATTCACGAACATCATGACTTTGCCGCCGACGATCGTGCTCACCTCGCCGACCAGCGGCACCTCGTTCACCGCGCCCGCGACCATCAGCCTTGCCGCCAGCATCACCGCCAACGGCCATGCCATTTCGAAGGTTCAGTTCTACAGCGGCGCGGCCTTGCTGGGAGAGGATAACGCCGCGCCTTACAGTTTCGCCTGGGCCAAGGTGAGCGCGGGCATCTACGACCTGACCGCGCGCGCGATCTACGATGCTGCGGGACTGGTTATCTCCCCGGCGGTGAGGGCCAATGTTTACTCGCCTCCCAAGCCGCCGAATACGCCGCCGGCCATCTCAGCCATTGAGGACCAAACCCTCAACACGGGCACCGCGTTCTTGTCCATTCCCTTCACGGTCGGCGATGCGGAAACTGCGGCAGCCGACCTGACGCTTTCAGGCAGTTCGAGCGACTCGGCCCTGTTGTCGGCAAGTGACATCGTCTTTGGGGGCAGTGGCAGCAACCGCGTCGTCACGCTGACCCCCCGCGCGGGCCAGATCGGGGAGGCCGAGATCACGCTCGTTGTCAGTGACGGCAGTTTGACCACGAGCACGAACTTTCTGTTCGCCGTGATTGAGGGCGCGCAAGACGGTCCTGGCATCGTCCTGGTTTCGCCGGTGGGCAGTGTGGATGCGGGCTCAACCCGGCGCTATGTCTGGACGCGAGCTCCCGCGGCGACGCGCTACGAACTGCATGTCACCCGGGATGGCGAATTGTTCTGCGACAAATGGTACGATGCCCACAGCTTATGGACAGAACCCGGCACGGCCAATGTCGGGGCAGAGGTGGCCGGCCACGGCCAAGGCACCTACCAATGGCGTGTCCGCGGCTGGAGCGCGGCCGGGCCCAGGCCCTGGTCGGGCACAGAGACTTTCAGCGTGGTCATTCCGCAACCTGTGGTCCTGCTCTCTCCGGCCGACCGCACCCGCATCCAGGATCGGCGTCCGGAGTTCTCCTGGTTGCAGCCCTCGCCCCCTGCGGACTGGTTCCATCTCTGCATCAACCGCAACGGAAGCAAGTGTTACGATCTTTGGGTCGAGGGAACGACCAATTGGATGCCGGCCATTGATCTGCCGGGCGGCACTTACACCTGGGCGGTGCAGGCCTGGACCCCTGCCGGGCTCGGGCCCTGGTCGAAAACCGCCTCCTTTGCCGCTCAGCCTCGGCTGCCGGGACAGATCGTGCTGCTTTCCCCGAAGAGCAGCTTGTCTGTCGCTCCGACCGTGCGCTACAACTGGACGAAAGACGACGCGGCAGTGTCCTATGAGCTCTACATTACCAAGGACGGAAAGGTCTTCTCCGACCAGTGGCTGGCGGCGACCAACTTAATGGCCGACGGCGCCAAAACCAGCCTGGGCGTGGAGGTGGGCGGTCACGACAGCGGAACTTATCAATGGTGTGTCCGGGGCTGCAACCCTGACGGGCTTGGCCCATGGTCCGCCTCGGGAAGCTTCAGCGTGGCCGGCAGCCTGAAGCCGCTGGCCCTGCTTGCGCCAACCAACCAAGCCACTATCCAGGATCGGCGTCCGGAGTTCTCCTGGTCGCAATCCTCTCCCCCCGCGGCCTGGTTCCACCTTTATCTGAGCCGCAGCGGCACCAACTACTTCGATACCTGGATTGAGGGGGCGACCAACTGGATGCCCGGCTTTGACCTGGCCGGCGGGGTTTACACCTGGATGGTGCAGACCTGGAATCCCTCCGGGACCGGGGCTTGCTCGGAGACCGCAAGCTTCACAAACCAATTGGCCGCGCCGGCCAGCATTGAACTGCTTTCGCCACAGGACACTGTCGCTGCCAGTGCGACACAGCGCTACCTCTGGCGGGCCGATTCAGCCGCCACCCGGTACGAGTTGTACGTCGTGCGCAACGGCAGCGTGTTTCTCGACCGGTGGTATGCTGCAACCAATTCGCTGGTGGAGCGGACGACAGGCAATTTCGCAGTGGATGTGCCGGGGCATAGCGCGGGGACCTATCAATGGTGGGTCCGGGGCTCGAGTCCGGAAGGAGTGGGGCCTTGGTCCAGTAGCTTGACCTTTACCCAATAAACCCTGGCCACCCTGAGGCCATCATGGGCGAGTCTGGCTCCGACGCCGGATAATGCGGTTGATACCTCCCCGCAGCGCCGAATTGTACCACACGAACGAGTAATCCTCCCCAAGTCACCTCTCCCATCAGCACCGCGCCCCGGG
>CAZHEW010000029.1:6539-16095 GCA_964531815.1 uncultured Verrucomicrobiota bacterium | reverse complement strand
TATGCATCTACAGCTTATTGACTGGCTTATCGTCCTGGCCACCCTGCTCATCTGTTTCGTGCCCGCGCTGTTCTTCGGCAAGCGCGCGGGCAAGAACACCACCGAGTTCTTCGTGTCGGGCCGGGCGGTGCCGTGGTGGCTGGCGGGATTGTCCATGGTGGCAACGACCTTCAGCAGCGACACGCCCAACCTGGTCACGGACATCGTGCGGCAGAAGGGCGTCGCGGGGAACTGGGTCTGGTGGGCGTTTGTGCTTACGGGCGTTGCGACGGTCTTTTTCTATGCCCGGATGTGGCGTCGCTCCGAGGTGATGACGGACCTGGAGTTCTACGAAATCCGCTATTCCGGCAAGGCGGCCAGCGTCGTGCGCGGCTTTCGCTCGGTATATCTTGGCCTGTTCTTCAACTGCGTGATCCTGGCTTCGGTCAGCCTGGCCGCCTGCAAGATCGCCAACATCCTGTTCGGCCTGCCGCGGTGGCAGACGCTGCTGTTGTGCGGCATCCTGAACGTGGCGTTTGCGGCGCATTCGGGGCTTTGGGGCGTGCTGGTGATTGATATGATCCAGTTCTTCATCAAGATGACGGCGGTGATCGCCGCGGCGTTCTTCGCGGTCCAGCACGTCGGCGGGCTGGACGTGATGGTGGAGCGGCTTTCCGCGCCGATGCTCGCCCCGGACGGCCAAACCATGCTGCATTACCTGAACGTGCTGCCCGACTTCACCAGCAACCGGGACATATTGGTGGCGGTATTCATCATGCCGCTGGCGGTGCAATGGTGGGCGACGTGGTATCCAGGCGCCGAGCCGGGCGGGGGCAGCTACATCGCCCAGCGCATGCTGGCCTCCAAGTCGGAGAAGGATTCCCTGGGGGCGGTGTTGTTCTTCAATGTGGCGCACTATGTTCTGCGTCCCTGGCCGTGGATTCTGGTCGCCCTGTGCTCGCTGCTCGTGTACCCGGAGCTGGCGGACATCCAGAAAGCGTTTCCGAACCTCGATCCGAAGCTGCTCGGCCACGACATTGCCTACCCGGCCATGCTCAAGTTCCTGCCGGTCGGGTTCATCGGCCTGATGGTCGGCGGGCTGATCGCCGCCAACTCCTCGACGGTGCTGACGCATTTGAACTGGGGCTCGTCCTACCTGGTGCACGACTTCTACCGCCGCTTCGTCAACAAGGGCGCTTCGGAGAAACACTACGTGCTCGCAGGCCGCCTGACCACCGTCGGCCTGTTCGTGTGCGCGAGCGGCATGGTTTACCTGCTCGATTCGGCCAAGTCCGCCTTCGACATCATCCTCCAGGTCGGGGCGGGCACGGGGCTGCTGTATCTGTTGCGCTGGTTCTGGTGGCGGATCACCGCCTGGTGCGAGGTGGTGGCGATGATCAGCTCGTTCGGCGTCTCGCTGGTCCTGCTGATTCTCAAGACGCAAGGCGGCGTGGAGTTCAGCACCCATTACGCGCTCTTGCTGACCATCGCCATCACCACGGTTTGCTGGATGGTGACGGCCTTCGTTGGGCCCCAAACCGACCGCCGCACGCTGATTGAGTTTTACAAGAAGGTCCGCCCCTTCGGCCCCGGCTGGCGGCGCATCCGCGAAGAGGCGGGCATTTCAGCGCAGGAAGCCGCCGCCACGCACGAGAATATCCCGCTGGCGCTGCTCGGCTGGTCGGCGGGCTGTACGGTCATCTGGTCCTCGCTGTTCACGGTTGGCAATTTCCTCTATGGCCGGACCGGCCTGGCGCTGTTGCTCTGCGGCGTGTTCATCGCCAGCGGTTGGGTGCTGATCTACGTGATTAACCAGCTCTGGTCCAGCCGGAGCCCGGCCCCGAACTCCAGATGATCCGCTCAGCCGCTCTGATGCTCCTCTCGTTGACAGCAGGCAGCGCCTTTGCCGCCGGCCAAAATCCCGCGCTGATTCCGGCCCCGCGAAAGCTCGAGTGCCGGGACGGGACATTCACCCTCCAGCCGAGAACGCGCGTCCTGGCCGACCGCGCCTCCCAGGACACGGCCCGGTATCTGGCGGAGCGGTTGCGCCGGGCGACCGGCTACAAACTCAAGGCCGTCGCCGGCACCGAGCCGCGAAAGACCAAAGGCGCGATTATTCTCACCACCCGGGACGCCGGCGCGGCTTTGGGGCCGGAAGGCTACGAGCTAAGCGTTGGCCCGGATTCGGTCCTTGTCAGCGCCTCCGGCCAGGCGGGCATGTTCTATGGGGTCCAGTCTTTGCTGCAACTGTTGCCGCCGCGGGTCTTTGCCTCAGAACCCGTGTCCGGCCAGGCCTGGCCCATCCCCTGCGTCCGGATCGAGGACCAGCCGCGGTTCAAGTGGCGCGGGCTGCTGTTCGACACGGCCCGCCACTTCTTCACCAAAGCCGAAGTCAAACGACTGCTGGACGTGCTGGCCCTGCACAAAGTAAACACGCTGCACCTGCACCTGACCGATGACCAGGGCTGGCGCGTCGAGATCGCCAAGTATCCCCGCCTGACCCAGGTCGGCGCGTGGCGGGACGAGGCCGGGTTCGGCCTGGATCCGAAGCTCAGCACCGCTTACGGCCCGGACGGACGTTACGGGGGCTACTACACCAAAGCTGACATTTGGGACATGGTCGCCCATGCCGCGTTCCGGCACATCACCGTGGTGCCGGAGATCGAAATGCCCGGGCATTCGTGCGCGGCGCTGGCAGCCTATCCCGAGCTGAGCTGCTCCGGCGGCCCCTACACGCCCAACACCAAGGGCGGAGTCTTCGCGGGCGTCTATTGCGCGGGCAAGGAGGAGACGTTCGAGTTCCTGCAGAACGTGCTGGCCGAGGTGTGCGAGCTGTTTCCCGGCAAATACATCCACATCGGCGGCGACGAAGTGCCCAAGGACAACTGGAAGAAATGCGCCCGCTGCCAGGCCCGGATCAAGCAGGAAGGCCTTAAGAACGAGCACGAGCTGCAGAGCTACTTCACCCGCCGCATCGAGAAGTATATCAATGCCCAGGGCCGCACGCTGATCGGCTGGAGCGAAATCCGCGAAGGCGGCCTGGCCCAGAACGCCGTGGTGATGGATTGGATAGGCGGGGCGGTCGAGGCTGCCAGCGCCGGTCACGATGTGATCATGGCGCCGACCAAGTTCTGCTACCTGGATTACTACCAGTCCACCAACCGCGCCGCCGAGCCCAAGGCCATCGGCGGATATGTGCCCTTGAGCAAGGTTTACTCCTTTGAGCCGATCCCTGCGAAGCTGGAGCCGCAGTTCCAATCGCACATTCTCGGGGCGCAGGGCAACCTGTGGACCGAGTACGTGCCCAACTTCAAGCACGCGCAGTACATGATGTTCCCGCGCCTGTGTGCGCTGGCCGAGCTCAACTGGTCGCCAGCGACCGCACGCAACTGGGAGGATTTCCTGCGGCGCCTCCCAGTGCAGTTCCAGCGCTTCGACCAGCTCGGAGTCAACTACCGCCGCGGCACGCCCGAGCGCCTGGGCGAGTGAGCGGAGCGGAGAACTGCGCCGGCTAGGCCTTCTTTCCCTTTCGCTGCAGGCGATAGCTCAGGGCATTGCGGTGGCGGCGCTTGAGCCCCAGCCGTTTCCGCTGGCGTTCCCGCGCCTTGACCATGTGCTCCAGGCACATCAGGCCCCGGACGACCGGGTCGCCGCAGATAATGCAGCGTTTGTCCCGTCTCATCCGCAATTGATACCGCCACTGCCGGGAGACCCGCAGTGCTGAGAACTCATCTTTAATGGGCTTTCCCATGTTCGTTTCCGCTAGTCGTTAATGGACGCACGCACAGGCACTCAAACTACAGGGCCACAGTTAACCGGGAATACGCCGGGAGGTCAACCAGCCTTTGCGGCTGGCCGCCTCCAAATCACACGGCTACACTCCGGGCATGATCTTACTCACGAACACCGGCGGGGTCGCGATGACCAATTGCTTCCTCATCGCGGATGAAGCGGCCCGGCAGGCTGTGCTTTTTGACGCGCCTGACCACACCGCCGCCCCGCTCCTCGAAGAGGCGTCCGCGCGCGGATGGGAGCTGACAGGTTTATGGCTGACGCACGGGCATTTTGATCACTTCGCCGATCATGCGCTCGTGCGGCAGAAGTTCCCGGGCGCACAAACCCTGCTCCATGCGCTGGACCAGCCCAAGGCGCAGCATCCGGACGTGCAGACGCGGCTGTTCGGGCTCCCGTTTGTCATCCCGCCCCTCAAGGCGGACGCGGGCCTCGCCGACAACCAGAAGCTCAAGATCGGATCGCTGGAGGTTGTTGTAATCCATACCCCCGGCCATTCGCCCGGTCACGTGGCTTACCACTTCCCCCGGGAACAACTCCTGGTCGGCGGCGACCTGATCATCGGCGGCTCGATCGGCCGGACCGATCTGCCGGATTCGGACCCGCGCCAAATGCAGACCTCGATCCGCCGGGTCATGGAATTGCCGGGAGCGACGCGCCTGCTCGGCGGCCACGGCCCCCCCTCCACGCTGAGCCAGGAGCAAGCCACCAATCCCTACGTGCGCGAAATCCTCGCCGGATAGCGCTCGCTCGCCGCGCCGCGCCCGGCGGAAATTGAGCAGTCCTCCTGCGTCCAAGCCGTTCATCCGGCCCAAAGAATAATGCGTTCCCGCCACGGCAACAGCGAATTCTGCGGCTCCAGGATCATCTGATGGTGGGGAAGAGCAGGCCCCGAACAAATTCGCACATTCGCCCCTTGAATCCGGCAGGGACGCGCTCCACCGCATCCCCATAGCCAGGTCAAGGACGCGGTGGAATGCGTCCCTGCCATACCCACAAGGTTCATGGGGGCCACTGGAGGCACTGGCAGTGGAGCCGGCTAAGAGCCTAAGAGCCTAAGAGCCTAAAGCCGGATACCGCCCTCTAACGGCTGTGCCCTCTGCGCGGCTTGCGGGGGCGGGTGATCCGGTCAATGGCCTCCTCGACGTTCTTGGGATAGCGCCGTAACGCCTTGTCCAGCCGCGGGCGGCTGAGAGTATTGAGATTCCGAAAGGTGGCCAGAGCGCGCGGTTCAATGCTGTCACGAAGGCTAAGCCACGCGAAATCGCAAAGGGCCTGCTCGGCGGGAGCCAGCATCCCGGGGCCCGGGCTGGCATACAGGCTGGCAGGGACACAGATGAAGCTCAGCTTGCCTGCCGGCGTGGCGCGATCCGTCCGGCGGTTATGACGACGGTTGGTGAAGCAGGTCACCTCGGCGGGGGCCTGTGTGACAAGACGATGCCGGAACAGGGCGTAAAAGCCGGTAAGGTAGGCGGCCGGATCGAGCGCGGGCAGGAGTTGTTCGGGCGCCACTCCCTCAACGGGGCCGTAGCGGCCATGCGCGTAGCGGGCGATGAAGCCGCGCCGCAACAAGCGCCCCAACTCGGTGTTTACCGCATGGGGCGAGGTGCGCGCCGCGTTCGCCAGCTCAGCCACCGAGAAGATCACCTTGCCGTGCAGCTTCCGCTGTTCAGCAAAGAGTCTAAGCCACTCCAGAGTCTTCATGTGGGACAAACTCGCCGCAGCAGCGTCAGGACCGAATCGAGCACCGCTCGTCCGCCTCCGCCGGCCTTCATCTGCCGCGCCACGGTGGTCTCCACCTGCTGATCAATGACCTTTTGAACGGCGGTGGCGTGGTAAGCCCGATGTTTCCGCAGATCTTCGAGCCTGGCAGCAACACTTTTCGGAGCGAGCCGCAATTTCGCCAGCTTGCGCTTGAGCCGAGCCGGCGAATCAGGGCGCAGCCGGTCCGCGTAAAGGAAGATATCCACCAAGTCACGGTGCTGAAGAAAAGGCCGGTCGAGGAGCGCGATGACCTTGCTCTCGATAACATCCGCGTCGGAGGGAGTTGCATGAACCGTCCCCTCGGCGGTGCGGATGGTGGGCGGGTCCAAACAAAGGATGCGGGTGATCTCCAGCGGGATTTCCAACTGCAGGCCGGGCTTCCAAAACCGGAGATCAATGAACTTGGCAAGGGGCGACTCGGCGTCAGGGCCGGTGCGGGCGGAAGCCGAGCCTTCATAGCCGAGTTGCCGGCGAACTTGGCCCACGATCACCCGCCGGCACAGGCTGAGCAGCTCCCGCTGTTTCGCCGCGAGGTCGCCATCCCAATGGTAATCAATGTCCACCGAGAACCGCCGGCTGTTATCCAGCAACCGGTACCGAAACCCGCCGATGAGCAGCAGGTTCACGCCAGCCGGACTGGTGGCGACAAGCCTCGCCACGGCTCGCTGCAACCGGTCGGCTTCCTGAAGCGCGCTTTCCACCAGACAAAGCTATAGACCGCCTTCGCATAATATACAACAAAAATGTTGTATATTGTGACAAGGCGTGACCGGAGGAACCATCGCTCGGCTCACGCGGCAGATTGCCCCGGAACACCGGATGCGCAGCTTAGGCGCCACGCCCTCCCATTAGCCTCAAGCCCACGCTTGTGTCAACAGTCAAAACTGACACTTGTTTTGGCCTATCGGCCTCGATCTGGGAATCCCGTACGGGCATATTCTCGGGCATCGCGGTTTCTCTCACTCCATTCTCTTCGCCCTCGTCCTGGCTGTTTGCGCGGCCTTGCTTTGTCGAGCGCTGCGGGCGTCCCGCGGCGCCGCCTTCGCGGTGGTTTTCATCAGTTGTGCGTCGCACGATTTGCTCGACGCCCTAACCAGCGGGGGTTTGGGTGTGGCCTTCTTCAGTCCACTCTCAAACCACCGCTACTTCTTTCCCTGGCGCCCGCTGGTTGTTTCGCCCCTTGATGTTGACTACTTCTTCTCCGAGTGGGGGGCTCGCGTCCTGCGCTCGGAGGCCCTTTACGTCTGGCTGCCCTGCGCCGTGCTTGGTGGTCTTGGCTTCCTCATCCGGCGGAGACGCAAGGCCAACCCTGCGCTGCACTGAATCACCGCCGTGGGATCCCAAGCGACCGTTGGACAAGAGCCTCTGCGCTCCGGTCAGCGGCCCGGGCCGCCGGCGCGTTTCTGGTCCCGCTCCTGGAGCAGTTGATCTTCGAGCAGCCGGCTGTCCTGGTGATCGGGGTGCCGCTGGCGCACGGCGCGCAGAACCGCCAGCGCCTCGTCGAGCCGGCCGGCGCGATAGAGATAGAACGCATGCGTGTAGCCATACTGCGGGTTGTCGGGCCGCAGTTCGGCGGCGCGGCGGCACCAGTCGAGCGCCTCTTCGGGATGCTCCTTCGCCAGCAGCACGCCGAGGTTGTAGGCGGCCTGGCCTGATTTGGGGTCTGCCTTGAACGCAGCGCGGAAAGCCTGCTCGGCCTCGGACATCTTGCCGAGCTCGGCCAGCAACATGCCGAGGTTGAGGTTGGCGGCGGAGTTGGTGGGGTCGAGACGGACCGCCTGGCGGAGGCTGGCCTCGGCTTTGTCGTTCTGGCCCAGCGCGTTGTAGGCCAGGGCCGCGTTGACATATGGCGGCAGGGCGTCGGGCTGCAGGCGGATGGCCGTCTCGAACGCGGGCACGGCCTCGCGCATCTGGCCGCGAGCCAGGTAGAAGTTCCCCAGGTTGTAGTGCGATGCCATGTCGTCCGGACGCGAGCGCATCGAGACGATCAACTCGCTCATCGCGCGGTTGACCTGTTGCCGTTGTTGCTCGGGCAAACTGTCCTCCGGGATGCCGGCCAGAGCGGCGGCGGCGCGCACGCGCACGAGGCGGTAGTCGTCGCCCGTCGCCTTGATCAGCGCGGCAAGGTTGGACTGGTCCAGGCGCTGGCCCAGCGCTTCGGCCACGCTCGCCCGCACCAGGGGCGAGGGATCGGGCATCAGGTTCCGCAGGGTCGGCCATTTGTCCTCGGAAGGGCAGTCGGCCAGCAGGCGAACCAGCGAGGCGGTCTGGATTTCCTCGCGGTCGGGGCGGTTGAGCCAGGCCAGGATGTCGGGCAGCTTCTTCCAATCGTGTTTGCGCGCCGCGGCGATCAGCGCGGCGCGCTCGAGCACCGGCTTCTGGTAATCGCGCTGGCGCCATTTGCGCACTAGCTTGTCGGCCCAGCCGGCGCCCTTGTTGGTGTGGCAAATGTTGCACGCGTTGGGCGACTGGTACTGGAGCGTCGTCGTCGGCGTCGGCGGACGCATCGAGTGATCCGAGCGCCGCATCCGGGCGAACTCGGTCATCGGCATGTGACATGAGATGCAGTGGTTGCCGGCGACGTCGGGTTTGTGGTGGGTGTGGGCGGGCGCATTCGCGACCCGGGCGGCGTGGCAGGGCAGGCAGGCGTCGTTGGCCTTGGCCGGGTCCGCGAACCGGTAGCGGCCGCTGGAGGTGTGGCAGTGAACGCAGTCCAGCTTGCCGGATTTCACGCACGGGCTAAGCCGCCAAGTGGTGAAAGTATAGTTTTCCCCCAGGTCCCGCCCGTCGGGGTAGAAATCCGGATGCTCGAAGCCGACCAGGTCAAAGTGATCGAAGTAGCGGTCGCCGGGTGCGAAGCTGATCGTCAGGGGCGACATCTTGGCATGGCACGGCGCGCAGGTGTCGTTGAGCTGCTCGGTAGTCAGCTTGCTGGTGACGATGAGCTTGACGTCGGCCGGGGCGGGCTGGTTGGTGGGCAGCCCCTGAAACAGCTCGACATGCGCCGCGGAGGGGCCGTGGCAGGTCTCGCAGTTGATGCCCGGCTCGGCCCAGGTAGTGTGGTAGGTGTCGGTGGCGAGGTCGTAGTTCTTGGAAAGCTGGCTGACGTGGCAACTGAAGCACGCGGTGTTGAACGTCAGCGGCCGTTCCTTCCAGTAGAGCGCCTCGTCGCGGCGGTCGCCGAAGTGGCGAATCGCGCTGGCAGTGGTGTCGAGCCATTCCCGGCGGCGGACATCGTAGGCCACCGGCAGCACCTGCAGCATGCCCCGCTCCAGCGGCGTCAGGAAGTAGAACACATTCTTGCCCCCCATCGCTTGCACCATCGGAAAACTCTGCTCCCCCGCCGGCCCGCGCTCGATCACCACGCCCTTCCTAAGGTCCGCCCGGAACCGGTACTTGCCCGCGACAATCTCCTCCTTCTGCTCAGTCAGCTTGCTCCCGGCCAGCTCCGCCGTGTAGGGCTGCATCGCCAAGCCGTGAAACGACGTGGACCATAACTCGTAGAACTTCTCGTGGCATTCGCGGCAACTGCGCGACCCGGCAAAACCCTCTGGAGTCGCTTTGACCGCCGCCGGGCTGACCGCCGCCGCGCCCGCCTGGATCGCGGCAACCCACCCCAAAACCAGCACGCAGCCCAACTCCCGGAGGCGACGCAGCACCCGGCGCCCAGCCCCGCACGCCCAGCCCCAGCCAAAGGACTTCTTCGCGTGGTCTATCGTGCGGCAGCCATAATTCATAGCGCTTCCCCAAAGCATCCCTCATACAACGGGGCGGCGTCCATCACAAACGACCGCTTTGGGTAGCCAGGTAGCCAGGCCGAGACGCTGCGCTGGCCGATTCAATGTGTGGCGGAACCCAATGCGGCCGGGCAGCCCGACCAGCCGTGCTTCCTCCGTAGTACCTCCGTCCCTCCTCCGTCCCTCCTCCGTTCCATCTCCGACCGGCGGTGGGAGGTGGGACGGAGGAGGGACGGAGGAGGGACGGAGGAGGGACGGAGGAGGGACGGAGGAGGGACGGAGGA
>CAZHEW010000029.1:0-6439 GCA_964531815.1 uncultured Verrucomicrobiota bacterium | reverse complement strand
GGGACGGAGGAGGGACGGAGGAGGGACGGAGGAGGGACGGAGGAGGGACGGAGGAGCAACGGAGGAGCCACGGCCAGGGAATGGGGTGTGGTGAGGGGGGAATTGAACTCACGTCGTTTCCAACGGGTCGGGATGTCTGGGGCTGCGGAAGCAGCCTGAGGCGCGCCTGCCCGCCGCCTGCGCAGGCAGAGCCAGGCACAGCACCACGGCTGAGGGTGCGGGCGATTGGCACACGCGGCTGCGCGGTTTCTTATTATGCTGGCTTTGGGGCCGGTTTCCCGCTTGCCTGTAGCCAAGTGTCTGATTTTGTGAACGCTCTGAAACGAAACTGGCTCGCCTGGGTTCCAGCCGCAGTGCTGGCCTGCATGTTCTGCGCCTGCTCGCATCCGGCGGGCAATAGTGTCAAACGCGCACCCGACAGCCCTCGCGAGGCCGCCCGCGCCATTCAGAGCGTGAAGCAGAACTACGCCCCCGACAGCCGCCTGGCAATCTTCAACGTCGGCGTCGAGGGCCTGGGCCGCGAACTGGTCCTGACCGGCGAAGTGGACCGGGCGGAGGCCAGGCTCGAAACCATCCGCGCGGTCGAGAGCACGGGGGCCAAAGTCATTGACCGCATCAAGGTGCTGCCGGAGGAGCGATTGGGCGACGCGGTGTGGGGCATCGGAGTTCTGAGCGTCGCCGGCGCCCGGCTCGGGCCCGAGCACAAGGCGGAGATGGGCACCCAGGTCCTGATGGGCGAAGTCGTCCGCCTCTGGAAATGCTCGCCCAACCCGCTCTACCCCTGGTATCTCGTCCAGACCGCCGACGGCTACCTCGCCTGGATGCAAACAGGCACTATCGTCCGTTGCACGCAGGAACAAGCCGACGCGTGGCGCCGCGCCCCCCTTCTGATTGTCACGGCGATGGAGGAGCTCGTCCGCGAGCAGCCCCGGGCCGGCGCGCAACCCGTCTCCGACGTGGTCATGTGCAATCTGGTCCGCAAGACCGGCGAAGCCGGCGACTGGTACCAGGTGGAGCTGCCTGATCAGCGCGCGGGTTTCCTGCCCAGGCACGCGGCGCAGGATTACGCCGCGTGGAAGCAAGCCCGGCGGCCCACCGCCGAGAACATCGAGCGCGCCGCGCGGATGTTCATGGGCCGGCCCTACTTCTGGGGCGGCAACTCGCCCAAAGGACTTGACTGTTCCGGCCTGACCAAGATGGTGTTCTTTCTGAACGGGATTGACCTGCTGCGCGATTCCAGCAAGCAGGCGGCTCAAGGCGCGGCTGTGCCGCTGGACCCGGATTTGAGCCAGCTCAAGAAGGGCGACCTGTTGTTTTTCGGCCGCCCGGCCCGCGGCGGACAGCCGGAGCGGGTGGCGCACGTGGGCATTTACCTCGGCGACAAGCTTTTCATCCATTCCTCCGGGCGCGTGCATGTCAGCAGCCTCGACTCCCAGTCTCCGCTGCGCGACGAACACCGCATCCGCACGCTCCTGCGCGCCCGCCGATTACTTCCCGGCCAGTAACGGTCCCCCTCCCGGACGCCCCGGCCGCAGGACACAACGCCCGCCGCCGCCTCACAAGCTTCGGGCTAAACGCTGATCGTCTGGCCTGGCATGGCGACCGGGTAGAAGCCGTTGGCGTCAGGCAGGACCGGCGGGGGGGCGTCCCAGCCGAAGGTCTTGGGCAGCAACTCGATCTTCGAGTTGAGGGCGTCATCCCATTCGATTTGCTGGCCTGAATAAGTGCACATCCGCCCCAGGATGGCGGTCATGGTGCTAATGGCGGCGAATTCTGCTTCGTTATAGGTTTTGTCGTTGCGGATGGCATTGAACAGGTCGTCGTGCTCCTGCTGGAAAGCATCTTTCCGTCCCTGCTTAACGTCGAACCGCCAGGGGTTGGCGCCTTGGATGGCATGGCCGCGGCCGAGCAAATCGGCCGTGCCTTTGGTGCCGAGGACGTGCTCGGACACCGTCGGCCAGCAGCCGGGGATTTGGCGGCATTGGCTGAACATCCGCGAGCCGTCGGCATACTCGAACTCGACGAAGTGGTGGTCGAAGATCTGGCCGTGGCGTTTGGTGTTGCGGACCTGGCGGCCGCCCATGCCCTGCGCGCGGACCGGGTGCGCGCCCTTAATCCAGTTGCCGACATCAATGTTGTGGCAATGCTGCTCGACGATGTGATCTCCGGAGAGCCAGGTGAAGTAATACCAGTTGCGGATCTGGTAATGCATCTCGGTTTCGCCCGGCAGGCGCTCGAGGCCGTCGCGGGAGCCGCCGTTCCAATAGACGCGCAGCTCCTGGATCTCTCCGACGGCGCCGTCGTGGATGCGTTTAATCGTCTCGAGGTAGCTGGCCTGGTGCCGGCGCTGGAAGCCCACGCCCACTTTGAGATTCTTCTTCCGGGCCTCCTCCGCCGCGGCCAGGACTTGCCGAATGCCCGGGGCGTCGGTCGCGACCGGTTTCTCCATGAAGACATGTTTGCCCTGGCGCACGGCTTCCGCGAAGTGCATCGGTCGAAAGCCGGGCGAGGTCGCCAGAATGACCACATCGGCCAGGGCGATGGCCTTTTTGTAACCGTCGAAGTCGGTGAACCGGCGCTCGGGCGGGACTTCCACTTTGCCCGGGTGACGCGCCTGAAGGCTCGCCAGGCCATTTTCGAGTTTCTCCGGCAGCACATCGGCCAGGGCCACCAATTTGGTGCCGCCCGCGGTCTTGAGCGCCTGGTCCGCCGCGCCGCTGCCGCGGCCGCCGCAGCCCACGAGGGCGATCTTCAGCAAATCGCTGCCGGCGGCCTGAACCGCTTGCCCCGCCGGCAGTGTGCCCAGCAGAGCCGCGCCCGCCAGGGCTGAGGAACCGGTTTGCAGAAACTGGCGGCGTGAGAATCTTGAGTCGTCCGGGTGAGGAGTTGAGTTCATTGCTTGAGGTCTGTGTTGTTCGGATTTGCCGAGGACGATTCCCCGGCGTCGGCTGCTACTGCCGAAAGCGCATCGAATAGAGGTCGGCATCCTTCATGACAAACCGCAGGCGCACGGCCTGGCCCGCCAGGGCGCCAAGGTCGGTTCCCTTCTGCCATGACACCACTCGCTCGAGGTCGTCCCCGATCAATTCCCGCGCCTCCGCCAGCGTGTGACCGGGGAGGGCGGCGCCGGAGAGTGCCTGGATTTCCACCTTGATGCTCCCGGCGGCGCTCGTCGCGAAATTCAACACCAGTTCCCGCCCCGAGAAGGTCAGCGGTTTGGTCAACATCTCCCCTCCCGAGTAAGGGGCGTTCACGGAGGCAAAGCCGTCGGTTCGCAGGGTGTAGCGCAAGAGATGGGCGGTCGGCTGCGCGTAATGGGCCTGCTTGTAGATCGAGATTTCGCCGGGGCCGGTCGGCACGAAGCCCAGCACGGCCAGGCCCGCCCGCGAAGACCAGTTCCCCGGGTCGGGGCCTGGCCGGATAAAGCCCTCCATGAACAAACGGCTGTAGCGGTCGCCGCCTCTGCTGGCCATCAGGACCACGTCGGTGGCATCCCCGGCGTAGCCCTGGGCCACGCCCAGGAGCCGCGCCTGCTCGGCGCTGAGCGCGGTCCGGTTGGGCACAAAGCGCATCGGCGTCGCCAGGTAGATATGAGGGGCGCGGAAGTACGGGTGCGTCTGGCTGGTATAAAGGTGCTCGACTGGGGCATTCCCGAAGCTCATTTGCACCGGCGCCGTCCAGTCCAGGAAGTTTGTGGAGGTGCTGCGGCTGATCGAGCGGTAGCCTTTGTAGAGCCCCTCGGTCCAGGTCCGGAAGTAAGCCGCGTAGCAGTTTTCGGACGGCGACCAGAACGCCACGTTCTGGGAATCGAACACGCCCCCGGTCAGCACCGGGGTCTCAAGAAGTTTCCTCCAGTGAATGCCGTCCGCCGAGATGAACGCTACAAGCCCCGTCTTCTCGGAGCCTGCCAGGGCCTTGAACCGCTCCGCTGCCGGCACGCCCGGACGCGCGTCCAGGAAGGGGGCAAAGTTCCCCGAAAAGGGAGGCATACCCGCGAGGACCACGTTGTTGGACCGGGTCCCGCACACCTCGAACAGGCCAAGCCTGGGCTTGACCCAGGCAATGCCGTCGCGGCTCTCGGCGTAGCATGTGACTTCCTTTGCGCCGGAGTTCTTCCCCGCCGAGGGCAGGCCCCTGTAATACAGGCGGAAGACTTCCCCGTCCTTGATGACTGTGCCGTAAGCGCTGAACGCGCCTTCCCACGGTTCGTCGAACCGAAGAACGACTCCAGCCGGCACCGGCGCATGAAGCGTGAACCGGGCGCCTTCGATGCGCTGAACGAGCAAGTCGTCCACCAATAATTCGAGCCGGTCCCCGAGGGACACCGGCCCCTGCGTCTCCGCCGCTTGCGCCCCGGGGCAGGCCAGTCCGCAGAGGATGGCGCCACCCAGCAGACAGGACAGGAATTGGCTCCCGGCGCGCCCGCCGGAGGACGCGTTGCGGACAAGAGATAATTGGCGCATGAACTCACTGGGCATGGTGCGGATGCTGGCAAATGGCAGCCGGGGTGTCCACATGGGATTCCTGCCTGTTTCCCAGTCTTCTAACCGCCTTGACGAATCCGGACGAGCACCACTCCGCGGGCGCGCACCTCGGACTTGAACCGGTCAGTGAAGCGGCCCAGATCCTTTTGCCGCCACAGGTCGCGCACCTGGCAGGAGCCTTTGAGTCCCAGGTCTTTCCAGGAGGCGGCCACGGTGGCGGTTTCTAGCCCGCGGTTGCCCAGCCCCACGGCTTTGGAACCGTCTTCGAGTTCCTTGACCATAAAGAAAGCATCGTCGCTGAGAGTCACCACGCGCGCGCATTGCCCCAGCGGGTCTTGGTCCACCTCGATCACTTCCGGGTTGCAGAGGACATTGAGCGTGAATTCATCGAGGCGGGTCATGTCGCCGCTATAGAAGAGCGGGCTGGCCATCAGGGCCCACATAGACATGAAGGAATACTGCTCGGTCGGGCTCATGGCGCAGGGGGCCGGCAGCCCGCCGCCGCGAGCGTTGCCGATCCAGCCGATCTGGATGTAGTCCGGGTCGTTCCATGCGCCGGGCTTCTGGTAATCCCGGTGCTCGCAGTTCTTGAGGGCCACCTCGAACATGCGGTTCAGTTCCACGCCAAGGTCGCCCGCCGTGCGCCAGGATTGGCCGCCGACTTCGGCGCCCCATTTCCAGACTTCGCCCATGCCGTATTGGCAGAGATTGAAGAGCATGTCGCGCGGCTGCTGCTTCAACAGGCTCCCCATCAGGATATAAGGCTTCTTGTAGTCCTCGAGGGGAGGCGGCGTGCCGGCGACCCTGCGGTAGCTGCACCAGTCGTATTTCAGGAAGTCATACCCCCAAGCGGCAAATCGCCTGGCATCCTGCGCCTCGTGCTCATAGGAGCCGGCAAAACCGGCGCAGGTCTTCGGCCCGGGCGAGGTGTACAACCCGGCCTTCAACCCTTTGCTGTGGATGTAATCGGCCAGCGCTTTCATGTCCGGAAAGTGCCGGTTGGGGAGCAGGTTCCCCGCGCTGTCGCGGAAGGGCCCGATGCGAGCCGGATCATTGCCCCCGTCTGTGTTCATCCAGCAATCGTCAATGTTCACGTATTGGTAGCCCACGTCGGCCATGCCGCTGCTGACCATGAGGTCGGCCGCCTCGCGCATCATGGCATCGGTGATCCGCTGGTAATGCGCATACCAATGATTCCATCCCATGGATGGGGTCAGAGAAAGCGTGTCACCGCTCACGATCTTGAATGGGCGGCGGCTGCGGCCATGCTTGTTCCGCGCCGTGAAGGTCACCTTGTATTCGCCCCTTTCCGGGTTTGTGCCGGTGATGATGCCCGTTTGCGCATCCAGGCTCAAGCCGGCGGGCAGATTGTCGGCGGCAAAGGTCATCGGACGCTCTCCCTGCGCGGGAATCCGGTAAAGGAACGGACGCCCCGGGCGCACGCCATACACCGTGGGGCCATTAACCCTCGGCGCGGGACCGGGTTTGGGGGTGAGCAGATAGGGAGCCTCTTTGGGCGCCTGCCATGGAGTCGGTTTCGCCCCCGTTACCGCGAACCGGGCCTCGGCCCAGTCCGCATGATCGTAGTTCACACCGTCGCCGGAGTCCGTGACAACCAGCGCCACGGTCTTCATGCCCTGGAGGTTCACGGAGACGCTTCTGGCCGGTGTGCCGGGGCGCATGGCTCCCGAGTCGAAGACTTTCTTCCCATCGGCGAGGATTTGGAAGACCACCGACCCCGGCCCGCCGGCGGCATCATCGAGGCCGACCGTAGCCTCAAATTTCTCCGTGCCCCCGGCCAGGTTGAGCCGGTAAATGCTGTAAGCGTGAGTGCCCACGCCGCGCGCGAATTTTCTGCCCCCGAGCGAGAGGGGTTGCTTGCGCACCGAGCGGTTAACCTCCGGCCGGCCCCAGCCCTGGTTCATGCTCGAGAGATCCAGGGAATCAAGCCAGAC
>CAZHEW010000028.1:0-16247 GCA_964531815.1 uncultured Verrucomicrobiota bacterium | reverse complement strand
TGCATTGGCGAAATCGGCTTTGACGGGGCGACGTATCGGGCGATGCAGTTCGACGGCCCGGGCGCCGCGACGCTGAGCATGGATGACCGGATGACAGTCGCCAACATGGCCATCGAGGCCGGCGGCAAGAACGGCATTTTCGAGTTCGACGCGCAGACCCAAGCCTATGTGGACTACCGCTGCAAGCTCAACGGGACGAAAGCGACCTATGAGCCGGTCCAGCGCGACCGGAAGCAGAAATTCGTTTACGAGCTGGTGCTCGATCTTTCCCGGCTGGAGCCGACGGTTGCCTGCCACCCCAATCCGGGGCAGCGCAAATTGGCAAAGGAGCTTGGGGACATCCGGCTCGACCGCGCCTACATCGGCTCCTGCACCGGCGGCAAGACGACCGACTTCCTTGAATTTGCGCGGGTGGTGCAGGGCCGGCGTGTGGCGATTGACACTTTCGGCGTGCCGGCGACGCCGGAAATCGTGCACGACCTTCAGACAGCGCGCTGGGGTGAGCAGACCGTTTGGGAGATTCTCACGGGAGCCGGGGTCCAGATGACGGAAAACGCCGGGTGCGCGGCGTGTCTGGGCGGACCGGTGGACACCTTTGGACGCATGAACGCGCCGCTCAAGTGTATCAGCGCTACCAACCGCAACTTCCCCGGCCGCATGGGCCACAAGGACTCGCAGGTGTTCCTCGCCTCTCCGGCGACGGTGGCGGCGAGCGCCGTGACGGGCCGGATTACTGACCCGCGGGAGTTTTTCCCCCGGACTTGATGCGCCGCGAGACGCTGGATTCCTGGTGCGAGCGGGGCATTCTCGGCCTCGTGCTGGCCATCCTGGTTTTCGGGCCGCTGGCGATGGGGGCGGTGCGCCCGTCCGAGTTTCTCGTTATTCAGGGGCTAACGATCGGGGTGATGTTGCTTTGGGGGGCGCGCCTTTGGCTGAGTCCGCGTCCGCGATGGCTTTGGCCGCCGGTTTGCTGGGCGGTGGCCGCCTTTGCGGGTTACGCCATTATCCGCTATCTCTACGCCGATGTTGAATATGTGGCGCGGCAGGAGTTGATCCGCATGCTGATCTACGCCTTCCTGTTCTTTGCCATCCTCAACAATCTGCACCGGCAGGAGTCGCTGCAGATTATCAGTTGCACGCTGGTTTGCCTGGCAATGGCCATCGCGGCTTACGCCGTGTATCAATTCCTGACCCGCTCAAATTGGGTATGGCGGTTCCAGGTCGGATTTGATTTTGGCGGGTCGGGCACGTATGTGTCGCGCAACCACCTGGGCGGCTTTCTTGAAATGCTCTTGCCGCTTGGCCTGGCTTACACCCTGCTGAGCCGCTTCAAGCCCGTGAGCAAGGTTCTGGTGGGCTACGCTTCGCTGGTCATCCTCACGGGCATCGTCGCCACCGTGTCGCGTGGCACTTATCTTGCGACGGCGCTGGCGCTGCTGCTGTTTTTCGGCGTGCTGCTGTTTCAGCGCGCGTATCGGCTGCCGGCGTTTCTGCTGTTGGTGATTATTGTTGCGGCGGGGGCTTACTTTCTGCCCAGAAACTTTTCCGTCTATGCGCGCTTCCGGCACTATTTTGTGGAGCAGAGCCCTGATCCAAGAACCGAAGACGGACGGCGGGCGGTCTATTGGGACCGGGAGGACGCGCGGGTGGTGCTCTGGCAATCGGCGCTGCGGGTGTGGGAGCAGAATATCTGGTGGGGCGTTGGGCCGGCGCATTATGATGTGAGGTTTCCGGCCTATCGGCCGACGGTGATGCAGTTGCACCCCTACTTCGCGCACAATGACTACCTGCAGTTCCTTTCCGAGTGGGGGCTCGTCGGCGCCGGGTTGGCGGTTTCCGCCTTGGGCTTGCTGGCCTTGGGGGTATTCAAGACGTGGCCTCACGTGCGCGGCGCGCCCCGGGATATTGGCCAACCCAAGAGCAGCAACAAGCTTGCGTTTGTCTTTGGGGCGGGCCTTGGTTTAGCCGCGATCCTGATCCACTCGGTCGTTGACTTCAATATGCACATTCCGGCCAACGCAATCCTGGCGGTAACGCTGGCGGCGCTGCTGAGCAGTTGCCTCCGCTTCGCCACGGAGCGGTGCTGGCTGAGGCTGAGGTGGTGGGGGAAGGCGCTCGGCAGCGCGGTGGTGGTGGCGGGGGCAGTTTACCTGGGGCAACAGGGTTGGCGGAATGCACAGGAATACACGTGGCTTCAGCGCGCCGCCCGCGCGCCGCTTTTCACAATGGTTCAGGCCGACCGCCTGAAAAGGGCCTTCGCCGCCGAGCCGATGAACTCTGAGACAGCTTATGCCATTGGTGAAGTTTACCGCATAAAGTCCGCGGAGGGCGGGGACGATTACCGGGAGCTGGCGGCCCAAGCCCTGGAATGGTTCGAACGCAGCATCAAGTTGAATCCGTGGAGCGTATACGGGCATCTGCGCCAAGGATGGTGCCTGGACTGGCTGGGGCGATTCGATGAGTCGCCGAAGTCCTTCGACCGCGCGGCCCGGCTCGATCCCAATGGCTACGACGTGGCGGCCAACGTGGGGCTGCATTATGCACAGATGGGGGACTTCGCCGCTGCCCGGGTGTGGTTTGAGCGCTCGACCCGCCTGCAATCGAAGGAAAACCCCATCGCCATCAGCTACCTGCCGATCGTGAACAGGCGACTGCTGGAGGCCGCGACCAATGACTTTAGCGCCAAGCTTCGTTCTGTGCCGCGGTGATAGCGAATGGGCCCGAAACCTGCTGCCTGGCGCCTGTAATGAGATACCTGCAGACGCCGCGAACCGATGCGAGATTCTGTAAAATAATCCGTTGACAAAGTGTGGGACACGGCTAAAATTAGCGTGATATTGATGCGGTCTACTCACCAGGAGCAAATATGAAAGAAACGCGAAGCTTAATCTACAGGTTGTTAGCATGCGGGGTTGCGCTGGCGATGGTTTCCACGCTGGCGGCCCAAACGGTTAGCCAAGGTGCGGCCAAAGTGGTCCGCCTCAAAGGTGCTGCTCGATATGTCTCGGGGAGCAATTCGGGACAACTGCTTAAGGTCGGCGATCTGATTTACCCGGGCACCGCCATTCAGACCGCGGAGAAGTCCCGAGTTGATCTCGTGCTTGGCGAAGGTTCCGCGCCGGTGGGCGGGCCGCCCGCCGCTGGCGATCTGCTTACCTACTCTCCCACCGTTGACCAGAATGTGGTTCGGGTATGGGAGAACACCCTCCTGGGTATAGACAAGTTGAATATTACCCAGACTGCCGGGGATGAGGTGACGGAGACACAACTCGATCTGAAGGCGGGTCATATCTTTGGAACGGTGAAGAAGCTGTCGGCGGCCTCCAAGTATGAAGTGAAGATACCCAATGGCGTGGCCGGGATTCGCGGCACGGTTTACGACATCAGTGCCGAGGGGATCATCAAGGTGTTATCAGGTTCGGTGGTGGTAGCCTATGTCGGCTCCGACGGCGCAGTGGTGACGCAGGTCGTTATGGGTCTGCAGGAGTATGATGCGCCTACCAACACGTTGAAGCCGTTGCCAGACCTGGACAAGACGAGCATGGAGAAATGCATGAGAGGCTGGCCCGGAAGACCGCCGCCGCCGCGTCCGCCGCCGCCGCGTCCGCCGCCGCCGCCGTCACGCTGGAAGCCGGGGCACCATTAGAGGTGAGGCGGGCCCGGCTGGAACCGGGCATAGGGTTTTCAAACCAGAGCAGCCTTGTGTTGCTCTGGTTTCTTTGTTTTCTTGATCCTGGTGAAGCGGAAGCCGATCAAGCCCATTCCAGTCCTGATTACTCTTGGCGTGATTACCCTGGTCAGCCTGGTGCGCTGGTGGCACCTCAGTTTCTTCGACAGCCTGGAGCGGATGACCTATGACCTGCGCGTTCGCGCCGCGCTCAAGCACGCTTCCTCTGTGGCGACCAACCTCGGGTTCGTCTTCATTGACGATGCCAGCATTGCCTTTGTGCGGACTAACGCGACGCTCGGCTACAATTATGGCCTGTACTGGCCCCGGCAGGTTTACGGCAGGTTGGTCCAGGAGTTGGCGGCGCAAGGCGCGCGCGCGGTTGCTCTTGATATTATATTCCACGAGCTGCGGCCGGATCATCCGCCGGTGCGGATGGCCGACGGCAGCTTTCCCGAATCCGATGAGTTCTTTGGTCTCCAAATGCGCCGGGCGAACAACGTCATCCTCGCGGTGCCCGAGGACCTGAGCTTGCCGCCGCTTTTTCTGACCAACGCGCTTGCCTTGGGTGACATTTCGACGCACAAGGACTATCCCGAAGGCGTTTTGCGCCGCGCCCAGGCGTTTCGCGTCCGCCGCCAATGGCACTTCGCTTTTCGACAAGTGGAGGCGGACCCTGAATTTGGAGTAGATCTGCGCCAGGCGCGGATGGAAGGTCGGCAGTTGGTTTTGCCGCGACACGGCGCGGAGGATATCAGGGTGCCGCTGGACCAGGACGGCAATTTTGATCTAGCGGATTTTGGGGGAGACAATCTGCCGTCGGGGGTCGCCCGAATGGCCAAGCCATTCACTGAGGAGCGCATTTGGCACATGGGTATCGTGCTGGCCGCCCGGGAACTGGGACTTGATTTAGGCGGAGCCGAGGTACGTCTCGACCGCGGATGGATTGCGTTGCGGGGCACCAACGGCGTGAACCGAATCATCCCGGTTGATGCGGATGGGTATTTCTACATTAACTGGTCTTTACCGCCCAACCATCCCCAACTGACGCAGGAGGCGATTCAGGGAATCCTGCGGCAGGATTCTCTGCGCCTGCAACAACGAACGAACGAGTTGCACGACCGCTGGAACGGGAAGTTGGCGGTGGTTGGCTCCAGCGCCACGGGCAACGATCTGACGGATCGCGGAGCCACCCCGCTCAAGCCGGACACCTTGCTGGTAAGCCAACACTGGAATGTGGCCAACTCAGTTCTCACCGGGCGATTCGTCCGTTGGGCACCGCTGGCGGTTGAGTTAGCGCTGGTTGCGTTACTGGCGGTGGCGGCTGCGGTTTCGACCTGGAATTTGCGCGTCCTGATGGCCTCGGCGTTGATTGCCCTGTTGGTGGTGGCTTATGTCGGTTTCAGCTTCGTGCTCTACGCGCGGACCTGCTATTGGCTGCCCCTGGTCTTGCCTGTGGTTGGTGCGCTGCTGACGACGCACGTTTGCCTGGTTACCTGGCGGGTGGTGTTCGAGCAAGCCGAGCGCCGCCGGGTAAGATCAATCTTCTCGAGGATCGTGTCGCCGAAGATCGTCAATGAGTTGTTATCCGCCGACACCTTCTCGCTGGGCGGTGCGCGGCGTGAAATCACGGTGTTCTTTGCGGATGTGCGGGGGTTCACCGAGTTGACGGACACGAGCCAGGAGCGCGTCGCTGAATTTGTGCGCAGCCACGGCCTGGCGGAGCAAGCAGCCGAAGACTGCTTTGATGACCAGGCCAAGGAAACGCTCAACACGGTCAACCTGTATCTCGGCCTGGTGGCCGACACGGTGATAAGACACGACGGCACGCTGGATAAGTTCATTGGCGATTGCGTCATGGCGTTCTGGGGCGCGCCGACTCCCAATCCCAAACACGCGCTGGCTTGCGTGCGCGCGGCAATCGAGGTGCAACGTGCCATCGCCAAGCTGAACCAGCAACGCTCGACGGAGAACCAGAAGCGCGAACTCGAGAACGTGGAGCGCGTTTCCGCGGGCCTGCCGCCGAAGCCCCTGCTGCCAATTCTGCTCCTGGGCAGCGGAATCAACACCGGAATGGCTACCGTCGGATTGATGGGCTCCGCCGCGGAGTTGCAGAATTACACCGTGTTCGGCCGGGAAGTGAACCTGGCCAGCCGCCTTGAGAACGCGTCGGGCCGGGGCCGCATTTTTATTGGCCAGTGCACCTACAAACACCTGCTGCGCGACGATGCCGCCCTGGCCGCCACATGTGCGGAATTGCCGCCCCATGACCTCAAAGGCTTTCGCTCACCGGTAAAGGTGTACGAAGTCTCATGGCCTGCCCCGGAAGCGGCACAGCCCGAAGGAGCGTCTTCCGCGCCGGGATCTGCTGACACAGCCTCACCCGCCGGTTCCAGCCAACACCGAGCCGAATCTCCGGACGGCGGGAACGCCGGGATTTGATTTCCTGCTCGTCAATCCTGACGCGCATGTTAGAGTAAGTTGTATGCGTACGGTGATCTATCCGGGAAGTTTTGACCCTATCACCAACGGGCATCTGGATGTGCTGCAGCGGGCGACCAAGCTGTTCGACCGGGTGATCGTGGCGGTCGCCAGGAGCGAGAGCAAGCACCCGCTCTTTGCGCTGGAAGAGCGCGTGCAGATGGTGGCACGCGCGACCGGGCATTTGGCGAACGTGGAGGTTGATTCATTCGATAGCCTGCTGTTGAGCTACGCGGAGCGCCGCTCCGCCCAGGCCGTGGTGCGCGGCTTGCGCGCAGTCTCGGATTTTGAATTTGAATTCCAACTGGCGTTGATGAATCGCAAATTGAACGACCGAATCGAGACCATCTTCATGATGCCGAAGGATACCTACACCTTTCTCAGCTCACGGCTTGTGAAGGAGATGGCGCAACTGGGGGGTGACGTCAGCGCATTCGTGCCGGCGCACGTGCGAGAGGCCCTGGCCGCCAAGTTCCACCCCAAGCGGGCTTAGCGAGGATATTATGCCGCTAGTGGTGAATCTGCGTCATTTGGAGACGCATAACGTCCGCATGAAAGGCGAATTGCCTGTGGAGGAGCTGGATATTGACTCGCGCGACGAGGTCATCCGGGTTGCCCATCCATTGGATTACGATCTGGAGGTGCAAAAACTGGAGGATGGGGTGTTGGCGCAGGGCCGTTTGCACTTGAAATTGGAGTGCCAGTGCGTCCGCTGCCTCAAGTCCTTCCAGTATCATGTTGAATTAGATGGCTGGACCTGCCATTTGCCCTTGCAGGGAGAAGAGCGGGTGTCGGTGGTTAATGACTGCGTGGACTTGACACCATATGCCCGCGAGGACATTCTGTTGGAGTTTCCGCGACATCCGCTGTGCAAGCCGGGATGTGGCGGGTTGCCAAAGACGTCTATTGGCAAACCAAAAGGCACCAGCAGCACTGGCAAGACCGAAAGGCATTTGTCGGCCTGGGCCGAGTTAGATAAACTGAAGTTCTAGAGAATTATGGGTGTACCCAAACGAAAGCCGTCACGAAGTCGCCAACGCATGCGCCGCGCCTACAATAGTGCGCTGACCCTGCCGCAACTCAGCTCCTGCCCGCAATGCGCGGCACCCTACGTGCCCCATCGGGTTTGTCCCGCTTGTGGGTATTACAAAGGACGCCAAGTCATTACAGTAACGGCTGGAGCTTGAGGGGGGTCATTTCCCCAGTCGGGTTTTCGCTGCCTTCGGTTTCTGTATGCGAATTGCAGTGGATGTCATGGGTGGCGACCACGGCTGCGGGGTGGTCATCGAGGGTGTCAAGCGGGCTCTCCAAGCCGACGCGCGGATTTCGGCCCTTTACCTGGTGGGCAATCGCAGCGAAATCCATGCTGCCTTGCCTCAGCGCGGTTTTCAGGACCCCCGCGTCCATGTCGTGCACGCCAGCGAAGTCTTAACAATGGCAGATAAGCCCACCGCGGCGCTGAGGAAGAAGAAAGATTGTTCAATTGCCCGCGCGGTCGAGTTGGCCCACGAGGGCAAGGTTGATGCGGTTGTTTCCCTTGGCAACACGGGCGGCATTTTTGCCGCCGCGACTTTCAAGCTGGGCCGAATACCCGGGGTGGACCGAGGCGGCATTGCCACCGTTATTCCCACCCCGGAACAGGATTTTGTGCTGCTTGATTCGGGCGCGAACGTCGAGTGCAAACCCCTGCATCTCGCCCATTATGCTGTGATGGGCAGCATCTATTCGCGCGAGATTCTCGGCTATGAGAACCCCCGGGTCGGCATCCTCAGCATTGGCACCGAGGACAGCAAAGGCAACGAATTGACGCTGGAGGCGTTCAAACTGTGCAAACTGCTGGACCTGAATTTCATCGGCAACGTGGAAGGGCACGATTTGTTCAACAATCGTGTGGACGTAGTTGTCTGCGATGGCTTTGTCGGCAACATCGTCCTGAAAACCTGCGAGAGCCTGGCTTCCGCCATGTTTTCGATGCTTAAACGCGAGTTGACGGCGAATCCGCGGCGCCAACTCGGCGCCCTGTTGGCCCAAAACGCCTTCCGCACGATCAAACGCCGGATGGATCCCGAAGGCTCCGGCGGGGCTCCGCTGCTCGGCTTCAACGGCACGGTCATGAAAGCCCACGGCTCAGCCCGCGAGCGCGCCATCGCCAGCGCCATCCGCGTTACCGCCGAGAACGTGCAGCATCACGTAAACCAGGTCATAGCGCGTGAAATCGCGCGCGCGAATCAATGCATGGCCGCCGACGAAACGGCCGCTGTGACCATCCTGGCGCAGAACTAGCATCATTATGCCAAACCAGCGGCCAGGAAGCGAGCGGCAGGCGATGGCTCCAACGCAATCAGGTCCGGCGATTGTGGTTGTGTCGGCCATTTCCTCCCACGCCTGTCCCCGTTCAGAGTTCAGGTAAAGCTGACTAATCTTACAATGAGTTCCTCATCCGCTCCCGCATTTAAGAATCCAAGGGCCAAGTACAATTTTCAGGGCCGCACCTGTTCTATCACTGGCGTGGGTTCCTACGTCCCGTCCCGGGTGCTCACCAACGCAGAACTGGAGAAAATGGTGAACACTTCCGATGAATGGATCACGACGCGCACGGGCATCAAGGAACGCCGCATTGCTGCCAAGGACGAGTTTACTTCCGACCTGGGCGCACAAGCCGCCCTCCGCGCCATGAATTGTGCCGGCATCAGCCCCGAGCAGATCGAATTGATCATTGTGGCTACGATTACCCCTGACATGCCCTTTCCCTCGACGGCGTGCCTGGTGCAACAGAAGATCGGCGCGTTCCGCGCGGCGGCTTTCGACCTGGAGGCCGCTTGTTCGGGATTCATTTACGGCCTGGAAGTCGCGCAGCAGTTCATCATGTCGCGCACCTACGATACGGTTCTGGTCATCGGCGCGGAGAAACTCTCGGCGATTGTTGACTGGAAGGATCGCAATACCTGTGTTCTGTTCGGCGATGGCGCGGGCGCTGTGGTGTTGCAGAACCGGCCCAACGCGCACGGGCTGCTAACGGCGGTGATGGGGGCCGATGGACGGAAGGCGGACCTGCTTTTCGTGGCCGGGGGCGGCAGCCGCTGCCCCGCCAGCGCCGAGTCGGTTACAGCGGGCATGCATTACCTCCGGATGGAAGGCCGGGAAACCTACAAGAGCGCAGTGCAGGCGATGCAGACCGCCGCGGAAGAGGCCCTGCGCCGTTGTGAAATAGACATCTCGCGCATCAAATGCATCATTCCCCATCAGGCCAACCGTCGCATCATTGACGCTGTCCTTGATCGTCTCGGCGGCAAGCCCGAACAGCTTTTTGTGAATCTGCACAAGTACGGTAACACTTCCGCCGCTTCGGTAGCTATCGCCCTGGATGAGGCTGCAGCATCCGGGCGCATCCAGCGGGGCGACTTGATCTTGATGATAGTGTTCGGCGGGGGGCTGACGTGGGGCGCGGCGGTCATTGAATGGTAGCGGCTTATTCCTCTGTTCTTGACCATAGAATTGACGATTCTGCACGATGTGCTATTGTAATACTGTTGTATGAGTGCCAGAAGAAGTGCCAGCAGCGGGTCTTTGCCAGAGGTCAGGTTTGAGGCACAGCAAACTTGTCTGTCACTTTCACCCGACTCGGTAATCGCCCATAAGAACGGCATAGAATTTCGCAGTTCCCGACCGTTCGCGGTGTGGAGGGAGATGACCATGACCCTGCAGTCTCCCGGGGATGGCGGCAAGATCTGTTGCACGGGGGTCGTTATTTCCTGCACAGGCAACAAGCACACTGGCTATCATGTCTCGATGGTTTTGACGGGCCTGTCGCGGCAGGCGCAAGCGCGCCTGAGCGCGATGGCCTATCCGCCCCTTGAGTAGTTGCTGATTCCTGCGGGCGGGGGCCTTGATCCAAAGGAGAAGGCTCCAAGTCCCGAGCCCTGAAACCCACCGGCCTGAGCCGGCATGGGCTTTGCCCAAACAATGCCAAGGTCGTTACTTTTCGTCCTTGGCTTCTCCAGCCCGTTCACTACTCTAGGAGGCGTGGAAATATTTCATCGTATTCTGAAGACGGCAGTTGATGGGGGAGCCTCGGATGTTCACCTGAAGATTGGCACTCCCGTAATCTTTCGCATCAGCCGTCAGATCATTGCCATTGAATGCCCGTTCCCGACCGAGGAATGGATGAACAACGTGGTGCAACAGATTACGCCGGCTCATTTGCGCAAACGGGTCGAGCAGGAGCGCGAGGCGGACTTCTCTTACTACGTTCCCGGCATCGGACGGTTCCGCACCAATCTGTTCCAGCAGCGCGGCCAATGGTGCCTGGCCATGCGCTACGTGAAGACCCTCGTTCCCAGTTTTGAGGAGCTGGGTCTCCTGGCCCAAATCCGGAAGATCGCGGAATCACCACGCGGCATTGTACTGCTGGCTGGTTCCACCGGCTGCGGCAAGTCCACGACGCTCGCCGCGATGATTGAGCACATCAATGCCAATTTCAAAAAGCACATCATCACGCTGGAAGACCCGATTGAATACGTGTTTGAAGACAATCAGTGTGTGATCGAGCAGCGCGAGGTGGGGTTGGACACTCTGTCTTTCCATCACGCGCTGAAACACGTGCTGCGGCAGGACCCGGATATCATCATGGTGGGCGAGATGCGTGATTCGGTCAGCTTTACCTCAGCCATGAGCGCGGCGGACACCGGCCATTTGGTGTTGTCAACCCTGCATACGACCAACGCCTCACAATCCATCAGCCGCATCCTTGACTTCTTCAAGGCTGACGAGCGCGAGCAAATTCGCCGACAGCTTGCCGGGACCATGCAGGCGGTCGTTTGCCAGCGCATGGTAGCCACGCTGGCTGGCGGCATGACGCCCGCGCTCGAAATCATGATCAACACGCCCACCGTGAAGAAGTTGATTGAGGAGAACCGGCTCGACAAGTTGGCGGCTGCCATCGAGACCGGCACCGAAGATGGCATGATCAACTTCAACCAGGCGCTGTTTAACCTCGTGAAGCAGGGGAAGATCAGCGAGCAGGAGGCCCTGAGCAAGGCCTCTAATCCTCAGGCCCTGGAGATGAATTTCAAAGGCATCTTCCTGGATGAGGGACGACGAATCCTGTCGTAACGGTGGCGCCGCGGCTTGGCCCGGACGGGTGGGGCTCCCTGCGCCGGACCGCTGACGTCCGCAAATGAACTTGCCGCACCCGCCTTCCGCGGGCGCGCGAGGCTCCCGCAGGTCGGGTCACAGGATAGCTCCCGCATCGCAGAGACAGGTTCAGTTGCCGGGAGCGAGGTGGTCCACGATCATATCCACGGTCCTGATAACAGCGCCGAGATTCTCGCGGACGACTTCCAGCGCGTTTCGGCCGAGTTGTTCGCGGCGTGCCTTATTGGCCAGCAGTTCCCCCAGCTCCCGCTCCAATTCCGCCGCGTCCCGCACCTGGACTGCGCCTCCTTGCTGCAAGAAACCGCGAACCACTTCGGCGAAGTTCTGCATGTTAGGACCGAAGACCATGGCTTTGCCCAGCGCGCCCGGCTCGATCGGGTTTTGGCCGCCCTCCGCCGTCAGGCTCTTGCCGACGAAGATGACGGTGGCGTGTTTATAAAAGTGCTTCAATTCGCCGGTGCTGTTGACAATCAGGCAATCTGCTTCGCCGGGTTTAAGGCGGGTGTGGCCCATTACCTCGGTGCGATAAACACACTTAAGACCGCGCGCCGCCACCTCGCGGCCGACTTCACGGCTGCGCTCGAAATGGCGCGGAACCAGGACGAGAAACAGGTCCGGAAAGCGCAGGCGCAAACGGAGGAATTGCTCGGCCAGGATGGCTTCCTCGCCCGCGTGTGTGCTCCCGCCGACCAGGAGGCGCGCGCCAGGCCTCATACCCACCTTGCGCAAGAGCGCCGGCACGTCGAGCAAACGGCGCTCGTCGAGCTTGGCGGCATCAAATTTCAGGCTGCCAACGATACGAACCGCCTCCGGCCGGCACCCCAGTTGGCGGAGTTTGGCGGCATCGGCCTCGTTTTGCGCGCCGACGCCGGCGAGCATGGCGAAGATGGGTTTGAAGAGAAGGCGGAAGCGCCGATAGCCGCGATAGGAATGATCGGATAAACGAGCGTTCACCAAAAACACCGGGATGCCGAGCCTCCGGGCGCGCCAGAGAAAGTTCGGCCAGATTTCTGCCTCGACCAAGACAATCGCCAAGGGGCGAAGCGAGGCCAGAGCGCGGTTAACATAAAGGCGACGGTCAATCGGATAGTAGATCTTGCTGATGTGGTTCGGGAGCTTGCTCCGCAATTCTCCCATCCCGGTGGTTGTGGTAGTTGAGACGATAATCTTGAGGTTCGGCAGGCGCGGTTCCAGCGCTCGAATCAGCTGGGTGCAGACGTTTACCTCGCCCACGCTGACCGCGTGCATCCAGATCGTGTCCCGATTGGTGATGGCCTGTTTGAGTTTCGTGTCGTATCGCCCGAAACGCTCAGCGAAGCCCTGCTGCCAATTGCCGCGCCGCCGCATTCTCATGAAGTAGTACGGCGAGGACAGGACAAACCCGATCGTGAAAAGTATGTTGTAGAGTGTGCGCACTCCGTTCTTTACCAGTGAACTACAGCGTAATCGTAGGAGATAACACCCGGAGGCGCAATCCATTTCTACCGCCCGCGACGGGGTCGTTCAACGCGCATGATCCCACCGGCTGCAATGCTGGCTGACTTGTTCTGCCTGCCGCTGCCCAGGCACTGCCACGGGTTTCAACCGCGGAAAAAGAGCAGCCAAATCAGGAGCAGCATGGGCACCATGCACGGCAGGGTGTACTTGAAGATAAACCCCAGGAACCCGGGGGCAGGAACTTTCTGCTGATCGGCGATGGCCTTGACCATGAAATTGGGGCCGTTGCCGATGTAGGTGTTGGCGCCGAAAAACACGGCGCCAATGCTGATGGCGAGGATATAGTTGTTGTAAGCGGTATTGCCCAGCAAAAACGCTACTTCGATTTCCTCCACCTGAACCTTGCCGCTGGCCAGGAGAGCGGCATGGTATTTCTGCAGCGCCGCGTACGTATTCCCGATGGCCTCGGCATGCGGCCCGGTGATGGCGGCCATGTTCGCACCATGGTTTTGGATAAGCATTTGGACCTTATCAATGATATCCGGATCCACGAATAGACCGAAAGCCGCGCTCAGAAAACTCAAGTAAGTCGGCGCATTGTCGAGCATGCTGGACAAAACCCCGGAGCCCCAATAGAAGGCGGCCGGACTGGGGGTGCCGAGTTGGCCGGCATTCTGCTGCAGCCAATCCAGGGCCGGCATCATCGTGGAGAAGATACCGATGAACAGGATTGCGACTTCTTGGATAGGATGAAAACTGAAGTGGTTCGCTTCGTGCACGCGCTTGCTGGTAGTGAACCAGGAACCGGCAGCAGCGCCCAGCATCAGGGCCTCGCGCAGGAACAGCGGGCGTGCAACGAACACCGCGGCGAGAATGACCAGCAGGTATGCCAAGTTCCACAGGCCCTCGAATCGCCATTGATCCGGCGGTTCCGCCAGCCGGTCTCGCACGCTCTTGGGTGCGCGCAGGTAGTTGCGGACATCAAGGATGTAGAACAGCGCCAGCAAGAAGCCAACGCCCACCGCCCAAAATGGCCAGCAGTGCTCCGCGACCCACCAGAAGGGGATGCCCTTCAAATAGCCCAGAAACAAGGGCGGGTCGCCGATGGGAGTAAGGCAGCCACCTACATTCGAGACTATAAAGATGAAGAAAACGATGTGATGCGCCGTGATGCGGTACTTGTTCATCCGGATCCAGGGCCGGATGAGCAGCATGGAGGCGCCCGTGGTTCCGAGCACGTTGGCGATCAGGGCACCCACGAGCAGGAAGATGGTGTTGACCCGCGGCGTTGCCTCGCCCCGGACGTTGATGTGTATGCCACCCGAAACGACATACAGCGAGCCGATCAGCACAATGAAGCTGACATATTCGATGCTCCCGTGCAGCACCCGCTCATAAGCGCGCAGGCCCAACAGGTAGTAGGCGAGCGTGATCGCCGCGAGCGAAAAGGCGACCTTCGGATAATGTTTGGTCCACCACCCCATGCACAGTAATGGTGCCAGGGCAATGGTCCCCAGCAGCAAGGCAAAGGGCAAAATCATCCACGGATTTGGCTGTGCCAAAGAATGACCCATCCCATGTACCCTACCGGGGCGTGCAAAATTGGGTCAACCAGAATCCCATGACGCGACGCAACGTCTTCGGGGTTCGTCTCCGGCGCACGGGCGGGCGGGAGGGCAAAAGCTGTGCGGAGGGATCGCTGTCCCCTGGCTCATGCTCGGCACGGAAGAGCGGTCGGGCTACTGGTTGACACAGGGGCGTGGCGAGGAACCGTTTGCGCGGGCGAAACCAGACGGTGTTCGCGCGCGCAAACGGCTCCCCGCGACGTGGCTGTGCCGGCTCCTCGCGATCGGTTTCATGCCGCCAGCAGCTCGCGGCTGCGTCGGAGGATTCGTTCCTGCCGCTCGGCGCAAAGCAGTGCGGTGGCGGCCATTTCGTCAAATAGCGCCGGGAATACGAGCAACGGGTAACGCGTTACCCAGGCCAGGGCTGCGGCCTCGTTGGCGGCGCGCTGGACACGGGCCTCGAACTGCGTGCCCCGGAGTTCCGCCAACCGTTCCGACAGCAACACTGTCTTTAGCCGTTCCAATTCAGCTTCCTGCCTCGCCCGGAACGGGGCGGGCGGGACCGGTACCACTTCATACCGCACTTCGGGCGCAAACGCGGTCCGCACCCGTCTGTAGTTTGCATTCATATATTTGTTTGCCTTTCTTTAACGCCGCCGGTCCAGGCGCTGAGGTTCAACAAAAAACCCGCGATTGACTGCCAATCGCGGGTTTTCGGGAAATCTAATGAGCAGGTCAGCCGTTTCCTCCCGCGAAGCCGGGGCAGCAATGCGCGATGGACGCTTGTCCACCGGCTCGCTTGTCACACAGGCGAATTGTAACCTTATTTGTCATTTGCCACGAATATAGCAATAACAGGACACTATCTGGCCCGTTTTGTCAACAAGTTCCTGCGGGGCTGATCTCTGTCCCCTTTGACGGCGCGAGCTTGGAGACGTATTGGCGCCCGGGGATGGTGAGGCGCCGGACGCTGGTCCCGGGGCAGCGCGGAAGCTTGTCTCGGGAACAATTGATGCTACTATTGCCGAATAATGAGTACGGGCGACAAACCACTAAGAATGGTCACTTGCGGCGGATGTGAGGCCAAAGTCTTCATTCCTGGCGATCTGCCGCCGCTCTCCTCCGAGCCGTGCAAGCGCTGTGGCTATCCGATCATGATGCCCATGCAGTTGCGGCAGTTTGAACTGCGCAGCAAGGTTGGCGGGGGCGGGCACGGAAAGGTCTATCGGGCCTTTGACACAGTCTTGGCCCGCCTGGTGGCGGTCAAGCTCATGCGGAAGGAATTGGAGAACGACCCGGAGGCCCTGGAAAGCTTCTACCGCGAAGCGCGCGCCTGCGCCTCGCTGAACCATACCAACATCATTCACATCTACTCGTTCGACGAGTATGAAGGGCAGCGCTACCTGGTGATGGAACTGGCGGACCGGGGCAGCCTTGATTCGCGCATCGAAAAGCAAACGCGCCTCACCGAACTCGAAGTGCTGGACATTGGCTACAAGATCAGCTCCGCCCTGGACATGACCCTCAAACACGACCTGCTCCACCGCGACATCAAGCCGGGGAATATCCTCTTCAACGCGGACGGCGAGCCGAAGCTGGTGGATTTTGGCCTGGCGCGCAGTCCCGACGCCGAACCCGAGTCAACGTCGGTCACGGAGGGGACGCCCTACTATGTCGCGCCGGAAAAGATCAAGCGCGAGCGCGAGACCTTTCTGTCGGACATGTACAGCCTGGGCTGTACGCTTTACCATGCTTTGACCGGCCATGTGCCCTTCGAGGCGCCGAGCGTGGAAGAGTTGGTGGGCGCGCATGTCAACACGCCGGTGACCCCCCCCAATCTGGTTGTGCCTGAAATCAGCCAGCCAACCAGCGATGCCCTGGTGAAGGTATTGGCCAAGAACCCGGGCGACCGCTACCTGAGCTATGACGAGTTCCGAATGGCG